>CANGOT010000095.1 GCA_947455425.1 Chitinophagaceae bacterium
GAAAATTGTTCACTGTCATTTATAGTTTCAACTTTAAACTTTATATAAAATGGGATTTTTTGATAAACTATTTGGGAAAAAAGAAAAAGAAAATTTAGATGCAGGTCTGCAAAAAACCAAAGAGAGTTTTTTTTCCAAAATAACCAAAGCAATAGCTGGAAAATCTTCTGTTGATGAAGAAGTGTTGGACAATCTGGAAGAAGCATTAGTGGGTGCAGATGTTGGTATTGAAACTACTTTGCAGATTATTGATCGCATTGAAAAGCGTGTTAAAGAAGATAAATATCTCGGTACTGGGGAACTCAATAAATTGTTGCAAGAAGAGATACAAAACGTATTGATTGATTCTGACGATGTATCGTATAAAAATTTTGAAGTTCCAGCTAATAAAAAGCCGTATATAATTTTGGTTGTGGGTGTAAATGGGGTTGGTAAAACAACCACTATTGGTAAATTGGCATATAACTATAAAAAAGCTGGGCACAATGTACTATTAGGAGCCGCTGATACTTTTAGAGCAGCTGCAGTAGATCAATTAACAATTTGGAGTGAAAGGGTTGGGGTGCCAATTGTAAAGCAAGCAATGGGTAGCGATCCAAGTGCAGTTGCATTTGACACAGTGCAGAGTGCTATGGCAAAAGGCAGTGATATTGTGATTATTGATACTGCTGGAAGATTGCATAATAAAGTTCATTTAATGGAAGAACTTTCTAAAATTAAAAGGGTTATTAAAAAAATATTACCCGACGCACCTCACGAAGTTATGCTTGTATTAGATGGCAGTACTGGTCAAAATGCACTAGAGCAAGCAAAGCACTTTACTGCTGCTACAGACGTTTCATCTTTAACTATTACAAAGCTTGATGGTACAGCAAAAGGTGGAGTCGTGCTAGCAATTGCAAATCAGTTTAAAATACCAGTTAAATTTATCGGTGTTGGTGAAAAAATTGATGATTTACTAATATTTGATAAAAAAGAGTTTGTAGATAGTTTGTTTAAGCTAGATTAAAATTTAGTCACCTAATTTGAATTTAGAGAAATACAAAAAAAGTATTGATTTTCTTTATCATATTTTTTTTTATTAATTACTTAAATAATATTATCTGGTATAAATCTGAACTTAAAAGTTACTTTTTATTAAAAAAAATATGCATCATAATAAACAAATTGCTATTGATTGGTTTGCTGCATTTAATGAACACAATCTAGAGAAATTACTGGCTTTGTATGATGAGGATGCGGAACACTATAGCCCGAAGTTAAAAGTGCATCAGCCCAAAACTAATGGATTCATAAAAGGTAAAGATGCTTTAAGAAACTGGTGGTTTGATGCGTTTAACAGACTGCCCAATTTGCACTATAAAATGCTTGAGTTGACTGCAGAAGATGGTCGGGTTTTTATGGAGTATATAAGACAAACCCCAAATGAAGATGATTTACAAGTAGGGGAAGTATTAATAATAAGTAGTGGAAAGATTATTTCATCCAGAGTATATCATTCATAATAAAACTACTTTGCAAACTTGATAAGTGTATAATAATATACTAATCAAGTTCAATTTATATATCAATAATGAAAGAAGTAATTCCTTTCTTAAAAGTTAAAAAACTTTATAAAAAATATTCTGAAAACATAGCTCTCCAAGATATTAGTTTCAATCAAAATAGATTTGAAAAAATTGCTCTTGTAGGTGCATCTGGTTCGGGGAAATCAACCTTGCTTAAAATTATTACTGGTCATGTACAAGCAGATGAAGGAGAAGTTTTGTACAATGATAAAAGGCTTCTTGGTCCCCTTGAACAATTACTTCCCGGTCACAAAGACATAGCTTATTTATCACAGCATTATGAATTGCTAAATAACTATATAGTAGCAGATTTAATTTGGTTTGAAAATAAGTTATCTGTTGAGGATGCTGATGAATTATTTAACATATGTAAGATAAAAGAATTATTAAAACGCAGAACAGATAGCCTTTCTGGAGGAGAAAAACAGCGAATAGCATTGTGTATGTTATTGGTAAAATCTCCAAAATTACTGGTACTAGATGAGCCTTTTTCTAATTTGGATTTAATACATAAGACTATTTTGAAAGATGTTTTAGAAGGCATAACAAATAAGCTTCTGATAACGTGTTTGCTGGCTTCTCATGATCCAATTGATACACTTAGTTGGGCGGATAGAATTCTTGTTTTGCAAGATGGAAAAATTTTACAAGAAGGTACTCCTGAACATCTTTATAAACACCCATCTAACAGGTATGTCGCTGGGTTGTTGGGGAAATATAACTTGCTGACTATTACGCAGGTAAAAGAAATTTTTAATATTGATTTCATAGATTATTATCAGGATATAATAGTTCGTCCAGAACATGTGAAAGTCGTTCAAGACAGTAATAGTAGGGGAGTGGTTGTTGGAATTTATTTTTATGGTTTCTACTATGATGTTGAAGTCCTTTATAATAAAGTTGCAATACTTGTTCGAGTCCTTGAACCATTATACAAAATTGGAGACAAGGTTAGACTTTCATTTGAAAATCGTGATGTGATAAAATTCTAGTTATTTACTTGTAAGCAATAAAAGTTGCTAAATGTTAACAAATGGTTTGAGAATTGTCGAAATTAAATCATCAATTGCACTACTTTCGCATTTCATTGCTTTCAAATGTGCAGTGAAATTTATCACCAAAAAACATTTTATGTACAATTTAATCCGCACCAGGCCTACTGTTAATTCAGTAAATCAAAGAAAGTTTGTAACAAAGACCTTTAGTTTAGCTCAGATAAACAAAAGGTTTTTTTATTTGAGCTTAATGGCATTGATTGCTCTTTTTGCGTTTAATGATGCTAAATCACAAACTACATATACATGGAATTTTACAACTGCTTCCGCAACTAGCGGTAGCAATTCGAATCTTACTGTTGATACATTTAAGCAAGTTAATAATAGTGGTACTACAGTTCCCAGAACTAACGCTTCTGTTTCATCTGGTTACTCTGGTGCTAGTGGGACTTTTAATATTGGAGCTGCTATAAAAGGAGGTGGGTTTAGTGCATCGACCACTACATACTTTGAACTTACCATAACCCCGGCATCTGGATACAATGCACAAATTACTGGATTAACTTTTGGAAGAAGATGCACATCAACAGGGGCTCAACGATATACTGTTAAAACAAGTAAAGACAACTATGTAGATTCTTTGGCATCTGATACAATTTCTGCAAATAGTGGTTGGGCTCTAGAGTCCCCAGCAGTAAAATCAGTAACATCTGCAACTGGTACTGCTTTAACTCTTAGAATTTATCTTTACAATGGCACTGGAGCAACCTCTACAGCAAATACAAGATTAGACGATATCTCCTTAACTGTAAATGTTTCTTTAGCTGAAGCTGCCCCAACAGCACCTACCAGTGGTGGAAATTTATCGGCTTGTACTGGCGGAACCATTCCAAGTTTAAGTACAAGTGCACCTTCTGGTGCAGTAGTAGATTGGTATGATGCTGCAAGTGGTGGTACATTATTGCAGTCTAATTCTACAACATATTCTACAGGTGCTACAACTGCAGGAATCTACACTTATTATGCAGAGTCAAGAAATTCACCTGGTAGTTTAGTTAGTGCAACCAGAACTCCTGTTACTTTAACAATCAATCAAACTGTTGCCCCTACGATTACTGCGTCTGTCGATGACAATTCACCAGCACTAGGGCAAACTGTTAATTTCAGTTCGTCAATAACAAATGGAGGTGCTGTACCTTCATATCAATGGTATAAAAATAATAGTGTTATCAGTGGGGCTAATGCATCTACTTATAGCACATCAAGTTTTGCGAGTCTAGATTCTTTTTATGTTGAATTGACATCTAATGCAGTTTGTGTATCGCCAACTACAGTTAAATCAAATTCAATTTTGCTGACTGTAGATAATTCAGCTTGTTCTGGAACTCCCCCAACAACAACAGCCACAGCCACATCAACCAATATTTGTAGTGGAGGTTCAAGTAATTTAAGTTTACTAAATTTAGGTGCTGCAAGTGGGTATACTTTTCAATGGCAAACTGCAACTACACAATTTGGTACCTATAGTAACACGTCATCTGTAGATACAAATTCAACTTACTCAGCTACAAACATCACAACGGCATTGTGGTATCGTTGTGTAGTTACTTGCATAAACTCAGGATTGTCTTCTAATTCAAATCCTGTTCAAATTAATGTAACAGCCAATGTAACTCCAAATGTTACTATTGCAACTGCAAACAGTTCTTCTTGTGCAGGGTCATCAGTAAGTTATTTGGCAACGCCTATAAATGGCGGCACATCACCAAGCTATGCCTGGTATTTGAATGGTAGTTTAGTGAATGGTGTAACAGGTAATACATACACCAGTTCATCATTTGCAAATGGAGACCAAATTTATTCAGTTCTTACTTCAAATTATGTTTGTTTAACTAAAACAAAAGATACTTCTGCTACCGCAACACAAAACGTAACAGCTAATGTTGCAGCTAGTGTTTCAATTGCTTCTTCTGCTAATCCATCTTGTTCTGGGGCTAGTGTAACATTCACTGCAAATCCAACAAGTGGTGGCACACCTTCTTATCAATGGTATAATGGTGCAAATCCAATAGTTGGAGAAACAAATGCTACTTACGTTTCTAATTCAATAGCTTCAGGTTCATCAATTACTGTAAGAATGGTATCAAGTATTACGTGCGTTACTGGATCTCCTGCTACTTCAAATGCAGTGGTGCAAACTGTAACTGCAAATGTTACTCCTTCTGTAACTATTACCTCAAGCAATCCAATCATTTGCAATAGTGGTAACACAACTTTCACAGGCTCTTCTCGTAATGGAGGTACGCCAACTTATAATTGGTATTTAAATGGTAATTTGGTTAAAACATCTTCAACTGATAGTTCTTACATTTTGTCTTCAGTATCGAATAATGATTCTGTATATGCTACGATTACCTCTAGTATTAGTTGTGTAACTACAGGAATTGTTGCCTCAAACGGAATTAAAGAAACTGTAACCACACCTTCTACGCCTACTGTATCTATTAGTTCTAACCCTGCTGCTGTTTCTGGTGGTGTAAGTATACATTCAGGTTCTAATGTTACATTTACTGCCACTCCAACTTTTGGAGGAACTACTCCAACTTATCAATGGAGATTGGGTGGAAATAACATTACTGGTGCAACATCTGCAACGTATTCTTCAACCAATTTGACCAATGGCAATAGCATCAGTTGTGTAATGACTTCAAACTATGCATGTTTAGCAACTGCTACAGCCACAAGTAATGATATCGCTGTAACTATTTTGAGTAATTCTCCGTTTACGCCTGGTAATTTATTGGTTTATAGAGTAGGAGATGGTGCCGGAAATTTAGTGAATACAGGTAACCCAGTTTATTTAGATGAGTTTACTCAAAGTGGAACATTTGTTCAATCTAAAAGACTAACATCTACAGTTTCTACAGATAGTTCTATTTATGCAGGAGGTACTGGTACAACAGAAGGTATGATGACATTGTCTGTTGATGGTAGATATGTAGCAGCACCAGGATATTATACCTACACGAGAACTGACTCTGCAATTACTAGTTCTAGAGTACCAAGAGTTGCCGCTACAATAGATATAAATCAAAATGTTAATTTAGCATTTAGGTTAAAATTCAACGACTGGTCAGGTTCTGGTACAGCTCGTTCTGCAATTACTCTTGATGGTACTAAATTTTATGTTACTGGATCAGCAGGTGGAGTAAGATATGCCCAAATTCCAACTACAACAGGAGTTTCTACACAAATTTCCGGTTCTTCAATTACCAATCTTCGTAATATAGGAATTTTTAATGGTCAATTATATGTTTCTGCTAGTACAGGAACAACTCGTTTGGCAACAGTTGGTAGCGGATTACCAACCACAACGGGTAACGCTCCTGTAAACCTTCCAGGTTTTCCTACCACAGGATCTCAATATGGGTTCTTCTTTGCGTCACCTAGTATAGTTTATATTACTGATGATGGAACAAAACTGGTTACAAAGTATGTTCTAAATAGTGGTAGTTGGTCAGCATCTGGAACAGTATCTACTGATAGTGCTTGTAGAGGTATGACTGGATTTGTTAATGGTGGTACTGTAACATTATTCCTGACATCAGGCTCATCTTCTGCTTCTGGTGGTGGAGAGCATATTTATAAAATAACTGATGCTCTTGGTGCAGGAACTTTAAGTGCTACTGCAACAAAGGTTGTAAATAATGGAAATACTGCTGATCGTATGGCATACAGAGGTATTTGTTTTGCCCCAACAAGTATTACATCACAACCAGCTAATTCCTCTGTATGTACTGGCTCTACAACTAGTTTTTCAGTATCAGTAGCTAGTGGTACCAATGCTGTTTATACTTATAAATGGCAAAGCTTGGTTGTAGGAGGCTCTGTTTGGACAGATATAAACAATGGAACATTATACAGTGGTGCAACAACAAACACACTATCTATTTTACCAACAGATACAACAGGTCTTACTGGTAATCAGTATCGTTGTGTTGTTACCTATATGGGTAATGCTACTTTGGTGTCAAATGCAGCAACTTTAACTGTTGTAAAAAGCCTTACTCCTAGTGTTGTAATCAGCACTGCAAGTACAACTATTTGTAGTGGAAATAATACAAATTTTACTGCGATTGCAACTAATGGAGGTTCATCTCCAGTTTTTCAATGGTATAGAAATGGAGCAGATGCTGGACAAGGAAGCTCAATAACACCTGCTGCAGGATCATTGAGCAGTAACGATGTTATCAGTTGTACTTTAAATACGAAGTATTATTACTGTCAAACAGATTCAATTGCACAAAGCAATATGATATTCTTAACTGTAAAACCTAGTCCTGTTATTGGGGTATCAACAGGGGGAACTATTTGCAAAATCGGTAGCACATTAGTAGTTTATAATAGCAACACAAGTGGTGGCGGTGTTTGGACAAGTAGTAATCCATCTGTAGCCACAATAGCTACATCTAATGGTTCATCAGGTTTAGTGACTGCATTGAGTAGTGGTATTGTTACAATTACTTACACCAAAACTCCAACGGATACTTCTAATCATTGTATTTCAACAGCATCAGCCACTATAAAAGTATCTCCAATAGCTGCTCCAACTGCTATTAGTGTAGTTTCAAATAGGAGCACAATTTGTGCAACAACAAGCATCAGTGGAGCTGGAGGTACAACAAATGATACGCTAATTTCTGCACCTACTGGAGGCGTTTGGACATCTCCTTCAACAAGTATTGCTACTGTAAATGCAGCAACAGGAATTGTAACTGGTAAAACTGCAGGAGTTGCCGTTATTTACTATACTATTACTAATGCTGATGGTTGTAGTGCATCTGCAAATTATTCAGTTACCGTAAGCCCAATACCAGCAACACCTACATTGCAATATGCAGTGAATAATATGCCTCATCAATTAGGAGCAGGTGGAGCATATTGTGTAGGAGATACATTTAAAGTAGTAGGGTCTCCTGCCAATGGTATTTGGACTTCTAGCAATACTTTAGCCGCAACTATTGGAGCAAGCACTGGATTCGTTAGCATCGTTGGTGCAGCTACTACCAATATTAAATATACCTACACAAATGCTGCCGGTTGCTTCAATAGTCGTTCAATGACTGGAGCAGCTACTGTAATTTGTCCAGCTCACAGAGGAGGACCAGTAAGTAATGCTAGTTCTATTAAAAACGAAATGAACTTTGCAATCTATCCAAACCCAGCAAAATCTTATGTAAGTTTACGGGTAGATAAGTTAATTGGTTCTGGAAGCATTGTAATTACTGATTTGTATGGTAAGCAAGTAAAAGTGCAGGCATTAAGTATGGGCAATAATGCCATTGATGTTTCTAGCTTCAGTAAAGGTTTTTATTTTGTAAGCATACTTACTGCAGAAGGAAAAACAACTAAGAAGTTAGTAGTGGAATAAAACTCTAATTAGGATAGAAAACAATTATAATCAAAAAGCCTTCGAAGCATTAATACTTCGAAGGCTTTTTGATTTTTTTGTATTTAGAAAATTCATCAAATGCTTTTTAAAAAGTTTATCCTAATATGCGTAAAAAAACATTAATACTTTAGAGAAATGCTATTCTTGAAATTATACAAAATAAGTAGAGTATAAAATTTATTAAGACATATATATCGATGGCATGTTATAAACTGTTCCAGAATAGTACGTGATTTTTTTAAGGTAGGATAGTTATTTTAATTTTAACCAAGATATTATATCAAGAACATAAAATTTGCACTTTTTTTTATTAATTGGTAATATTCCTATTCAATCACAAAACTTATTTCTATTTTAAGGTACTCTCTTGAAATAGTTAGATGTTCAATTCAATTGCTAA
>CANGOT010000096.1 GCA_947455425.1 Chitinophagaceae bacterium
AAAAGGGTTAACGCCAATTAACTTACCAGTTAAAATTACGAATTATGAATTACGGTTTACGAATGAGCATAGAGTGCTAAACTTCTGGACTACTGCAACTGAAATAAATACATCGCATTTTAATGTGCAAAGAAGTGCTAATTCTACTGATTTTAAAACAGTTGGAACTATTACTGCAAAAGGCTTTGGTGATTATTCTTTTACTGATAATCAATTACCGATTACTAACGAACAACTAACGCTTTACTACCGACTTGAAATTGTAGATAAAGATGGTAGTAAAACTTATAGTGAAATTAGGAATGTGGAATTAGGAATTAGGAATTTGGCAATTAATGTTTACCCAAACCCTGTCCAGCTGGGCAGCTGGATAACTATTAGTTGTAAGGGTGCGAAAGAAGTTGTGATTACTGATTATTTGGGTAAAGCAGTCTTTCAATCAACAGTCGACGGTCGACCTTTAACTGTTAGCACCCAACAATTTGCTAAAGGTATTTATGTAGTTAAAGCTATGACGAATACTGGGGAAATAAAAACAACTAAATTAATTGTTGAGTAAAAAGAATTGAATATTTTTTGGATTTATTTAGGAACCATTTAAGCAATGAAAACCCGTTACTTAAATGGTTCTTAATATTTAGTTTATATTGAAAAATACTTTGCCTTAATATTGTACTAAATATCTCACAATGGCAAAGACAAAAACAAAACAAACTAAAGCAAAAAAATCAAGTTCTATCTTAAACGAAGCATCTTGGGCTTTCTTAAAAGAATATATCAATACCCCATCTCCTGTTGGGTTTGAAACAGGTGGACAAAAAGTTTGGTTGAATTATATTAAACAGTATTCCGATACTCAATTCACCGATCCATATGGTACTGCTGTGGGTGTACTTAACCCTACTGCAAGTTTTAAAGTAGTGATAGAAGCACACGCTGATGAGATTAGTTGGTTTGTAAATTATATCACTGCCGAAGGATTCATCTATTTAAAAAGAAATGGTGGGGTTGATCATCAGATTGCTCCTGCTATGCGTGTGAATATTCACGGTAAAAAAGGTGCTGTAAAAGCTGTGTTTGGTTGGCCAGCCATTCATACAAGAATGAGTAGTGCAGAAGCAAAAGAACCTCAACCTAAAGTTGATAATTTATTTTTAGATTGTGGTGCCAGAACTAAAAAAGAAGTAGAAGAATTGGGTATACATATAGGCAGTGTTGTTACTTATGCAGAAGGTTATGATGAGTTGGCTTATGGTAATTTAATAGGACGTGCATTCGACAATAGAATTGGCGGTTTTATGATTGCTGAAGTTGCCCGATTATTAAAAGAAAACAACAAAACTTTACCCTACAGTTTATATGTTGTAAATGCTGTGCAGGAAGAAATTGGCTTACGTGGTGCCGAAATGATTGCACGTAGAATTAAGCCAGACATTGCTATTATTACAGATGTTACTCACGATACACAAACACCTATGATTAGTAAAATTATTGAAGGTGATGTGGCTTGTGGTAAAGGCCCAAGCCCTTGTTATGGTCCTGCTGTTCACAATAAACTGTTAGCATTTGTACAAGATATTGCCGAGAAGAAAAAAATTCCTTTGCAAATGAGAACAGTGAGCCGCAGCACAGGAACCGATACAGACAGTTTTGCTTATGCCAATGATGGATGCCCTAGTGTGTTGATTTCTATTCCACTTCGCTATATGCACACCACGGTTGAAATGATTCATAAAGACGATATTGAAAGTACGATTAAATTAATGTATGAAACATTATTAGCACTGTCTCCAAAAACAAACTTGAGTTATTTATAGACTGTGTAAATTTCCTATGTTAGGAAAAAGTTATTGTAGAATTATTAAATTGTAAATTCTACACATTAATATTGTAATTGAAAATTAATTGAAGCAGCAATGAATTATTCAACACATCAAATACGTATCGCTATTCTTGATTTATATGAGGGGTTTGAGAATCAAGGTATGAGGTGTTTAAGAGAAATCATCAATCAATGGGGTGATGCAATCGGGTTTGATGTTGTGTTTGATGAATTTGATGTGAGAAGAGAAAATGCTGTACCTGACTTAAACTACGATATTTTTATTTCAAGTGGTGGCCCTGGTTCTCCTTTAGATACTACTGAAACCGAATGGGAGAAACAATATTTCAATTGGCTTCGCAGTGTTGAAGCATATAACAATGACATTTTCAACGCTAATAAAAAAAGAGTATTCTTTATATGCCATAGTTTTCAATTAGCTTGTCGTTATTATAATGTAGGCAATGTTTGCAAACGTGTATCTACCTCATTTGGTGTATTTCCTGTTCATCTTATTGGCGATGCCGCTGAAGATGCAATTTTTGAAGGCATGAGAGATCCATTTTATGTAGTAGATAGTAGAGATTATCAAGTAATAGAACCTAACTATGATGTGTTGAATGAAATGGGGGGAAGTGTTTTGGCTATTGAAAAAGACAGACCACATGTTCCTTTCGAAAGAGCGATTATGGCAGTTCGTTTTAATGAATACTTCATCGGTACACAATTTCATCCTGAAGCAGATGCTGTTGGTATGAGTATGTATTTGCAAAGAGAAGATAAAAAAGAAACTGTTATAAAAAACCATGGTGAACCTAAGTGGAAAAGTATGGTGGAGCAGTTGCAAGACCCCGATAAAATACTATATACTTACAGTCACATTCTTCCTAATTTTTTAAATAGTGCAGTTGGTGAATTAGTTGGATAGATAAATATAAACTATACTAATTTTTCAAAATAAAAAAGCTATGATTTTTTCATAGCTTTTTTATTTATACCTATTTTATAAGTTTACTTAAATGTAATCAAATGTTCTAAGAACACTTTTTTAATCGCCATTGTATTATCTTAAAACTGTTACACTACCACCCATTGGCTCACTTGCAGGGGTTAATCTTATAACGTAATAATAAGTAGCAACTGGCACAGGATTGCCATTATATATTCCATCCCAAACTTTTTTATGTGCTTTAGATGTTTTAAGCAATTGCCCATAACGATTATATATTTCAACAGTAGCAAAAGGATAGTATTCTAAATTCTCAATATCCCAGGTATCATTAATGCCATCATTGTTTGGAGAGAACACATTTGGAACTTTAATAGGTTTAATAATAAATACTCTCAAAGATGCTGTGTCCCAGCAACCATCACTACTAGTTGCTTTAATGATATAAGCCTGATCGGTTAATGGTGTACAAACTGGATTATTACTGGCAGCATCATCTAAATAGTTTGCTGGAGACCAACTGATAGTTGCTGCATTGGTAATCGTTGGATTTAAGGTAACTGAACTATTGGGTTGCACAAACACATCATTACCTGTATTAATAGTTGGAACTGGGTACACGGTAATATTAGTAATTTTATATGCACTATCACAGCCTGATACATTTCTGAATGTATCTATTAAAGCAATTGAAGAGGTGTAAGTGATTCCTTTATAAACAACACTATCACAACCATTAAGATTAACATTGTTTGTTATTGGTATTACAGGTTTAATAACAACATTAATAATATGATAAACACTATCACAACCTTGTGAGCTTTTAGAAGTATCTCTTAATACTGTTGAGGTGTTATAGATATTACCATTATAAACAATGGCTTTGCAACTGGCAAGTGATTGCGTGTTTGTGGTAGCTGTAATAGGATTAATATTAATGTTCACAACATGATAAACACTATCACAACCTTGATAGCTTTTAGCAGTATCTCTTAATACTGTTGAAACATTATAAGTATTACCATTGTAAACAATGGCTTTGCAACTGGCAAGTGTTTGTGTGTTTGTGGTAGCTGTAATAGGATTGATATTAATGTTCACTATATGATAAACGCTATCACAACCTTGTAAGCTTTTAGCAGTATCTCTTAATACTGTTGAAACATTATAAGTATTAACATTGTAAACAATGGCTTTGCAACTTGCAAGTGTTTGTGTATTTGTTGCAGGCGTAATAGGATTGATATTAATATTTACTATATTATAAATACTATCGCAACCTTGAACGCTTTTAACAGTATCTCTTAATACAGTTGAGGTATTATAGGTATTACCATTATACACAAGTGCTTTACAACTCGCAAGTGTTTGCGTGTTTGTGGTAGCTGTAATAGGATTGATATTAATATTTACTACATTATAAATACTATCGCAACCTTGAACGCTTTTAACAGTATCTCTTATTACCGTTGAAACATTATAGGTATTACCATTATAAACAATGGCTTTGCAACTTGCAAGTGCTTGCGTGTTTGTTGTAGGTGCAATAGGATTAATATTTATGTTCACTACATGATAAACACTATCGCAGCCCATAACGCTTTTAACAGTATCTCTTAATACAGTTGAGGTATTATATGTATTTCCATTATAAACAATGGCTTTGCAACTTGCAAGTGTTTGTGTGCTAGTGGTTGCAACTGGGCAAGGAGCACAACCATTAATAATAAGTTTAGGTATGTTTTTATCTACATTAGTTCCATCACCTAATTGACCATAATTGTTTAACCCCCAAGCCCACAAACTCCCATCAGATTTAACAGCTACTGCTTGGCCATATCTTACACTAATACTTGTCCAATTATTAGCTGTTCCTATTTTGTTTGGTATGTTTTTGTCGATGTTTGTTCCATCACCTAATTGACCAGAACTATTCCAGCCCCAAGTCCACAAGGTACTATCCATTTTTAAAGCCGTTGTATGACCATATCCAGCACTAATTTTTGACCAATTATTAGCTATCCCTATTTGGGTTGGCATGTTTTTGTCAATAGTAGTCCCATCGCCTAATTGACCAAAATTATTCCAGCCCCATGCCCATAAAGTACCATCTGTTTTTAATGCTATTGTTTGAACACTACCTGCACTAACACTTGCCCAATTAGCAACACTAATTTGGGTTGGAGTAGTTTTATCATTAGTAGTTCCATCACCTAATTGCCCATAAGAGTTAGCCCCCCAAGCCCACAAACTCCCATTCGATTTTAAAGCTACTGTATGATCACCTCCAGCACTAATGCTTACCCAATCATTAGCTACACCTACTTGTATAGGTATGCTTTTGTCAATAGTAGTTCCATCGCCTAATTGTCCTTTAAAGTTAGCTCCCCAAACCCATAATGTACCATCCGCCTTTATAGCCAATGTGTGATAATGTCCTGCACTAATTTCTGCCCAGTTACTGGCCGTACCTATTTGTATAGGTGCGTTTTTACCGATCGTAGTTCCATCTCCCAATCCTCCAAAATTATTATCACCCCAAGCCCATAATGTGCCGTTTGTTTTTATGGCTATCGTGTGCCCCCCTCCTGCACTAATACTTAACCAATCATTGTCTATGCCTATTTGTGTGGGCGTATTTTTATCAATATTAGTTCCATCTCCCAATTGTCCATTAAGATTAGCACCCCATGCCCATAGAGTTCCATCTGCTTTAATTGCTACTGTATGATTATCTCCAGCACTTATCATTTTCCAACAAGGGTTAGGAGCAGCAATAGTTAAAATAAGTGTTGCCGTACTATCGCAGCCAACACTATTTGTCAATCCTGATTGGGTGTAAGTACCACTTGTAGTATGGGTTGTTCCATTCCAGGTATAAGGTGATGCAGTGTTTATTGTAGTTGTAGAACTTGTGTGTTTGTTAATAGTTAATGTTGCTATGTTATAAATGCTATCGCAGCCTTGAATACTTTTAACAGTATCTTTCAATACTGTTGAAGAAAAATAAGTATAGCCTTTATAGATTACACTATCGCATCCTGAAGCAGTAGTATTATTTGTTGAAGGGAAAATCGGATTAATATTAATGTTGACCACATGATACACACTATCGCAGCCTTGAATACTTTTAATAGTGTCTCTTAATACTGTTGAGGCATTATAGGTATTACTATTATAAACAATGGCTTTACAACTGGCAAATGTTTGTGTGTTTGTTGTTGCCACAGGGCAAGGACTACATCCACTAATAATGAGTTTGAGTATATTCTTATCTATATTAGTTCCATCACCTAATTGACCATATAAGTTATATCCACAAGCCCATATAGAGCCATCTGATTTTGATGCTACTAAATGGTTATCGCCAGCATTGACACTTACCCAATTTTGATTCACACCAATTTGAGTAAGCAGATTGTTATTTGTTGTAGTACCATTACCTAGCTGGCCATTAACATTTTTACCACTTGCCCAAATGGTTCCTGTAGTGGTAAGTGCTACCGAGAAGCCTCCTCCAGCATTTATTTCTCTCCAGTTATTTCCAATACCAATTTGTGCTGGCAAAGTTTTGCCAATATTCGTTCCATCTCCTAATTGTCCGGTATTATTATTCCCCCAAGACCATAAGGTATTATCTGTTTTTAATGCTATGGTATGCGAATTTCCACCTTTTAAAGAATACCAGTTATTATCTGTACCAATTTGTGCAGGTGTTGTTTTATTGATGGTGGTTCCATCGCCTAACTGACCACTGGTATTACTACCCCATGTCCATAAAGTGCCATCTGCTTTTATTGCAGCTGAATGATATTCACCTGTACCAATATTTACCCAATTATTAGCCGTTCCTATTTTTATTGGTGTGTTTTTATTTATCAAAGTACCATCGCCTAATTGTCCTAAAACATTACTTCCCCAGGCCCATAATGTGCTATCCTTCTTTAAAGCTAAGTTATATGCTATGCCAGAACACACACGAGCCCAGTTTGTGGCAGTGCCAACTTGCACAGGAATGTTTCTATTAATGTTGGTTCCATCACCCACCTGGCCAGAACTATTTTGCCCCCATGCCCATAATGTGCCATTCGTTTTTATCGCTACCGTATGAAAACCTTTAGCACTAACACTTACCCAATTCGTATCGGTTCCAATTTGAGTAGGCAGATTTTTATGAGTGTTGGTTCCATCTCCAACTTGCCCATAAGTGTTTTGTCCCCATGCCCATAAAGTGCCATCTACTTTTATAGCTACCGTATGATTAAACCCTGTACTAATCATTTTCCAACAAGGGTTATTTATTACAGGCGAAATGGTTAAAACAAGCTTAGCCGTGCTATCGCAGCCTACACTGTTTATTAATCCTGTTTTGGTGTAAGTACCACTTGTAGCATAAGTGGTTCCATTCCAGGTATAAGGTGCAGTCGTGTTTACCGTAACTGTAGAGCTGGTGTGTTTGTTAATGGTTAAGGTTGCTGTGTTGTAGATGCTATCGCAACCTTGAAAGCTTTTAACAGTGTCTTTTAAAACTGTGGAAGAAAAATAAGTATTGCCTTTATAAATAATACTATCACAGCCTTTAGGATTAGTGTTATTTGTAGTGGGAGTAATAGGATTGATATTAATGTTTACAATATTATAAACACTATCACAACCTTGAAAGCTTTTAACAGTATCCTTTAAAACAGTTGAAGTATTATAAGTATTGCCATTATAAACAATGGCTTTACAGCTTGTGAGTGTTTGTGATATTGTGGCAGGAGTAATAGGATTAATATTAATATTTACTGTATTATAAACACTATCGCAGCCCATAACACTATGCAAAGTATCTTTTAAAACAGTGGTGGTGTTGTAAGTATTGCCTTTGTAAATAATGCTTTTGCAACTGCTTAAATTGGTTGTGTTGTTGGTGGCTGTTCTGCGTACATTAAAAATAGAAATTTGATCGGGACCATTTCCCACTGGAATTGTAGCAATCAGTGTATTATTCAGAGAACTAATTACTTTCAATTCATTAGTAGTAGAACTAGTTATATATAATCTTGTTCCGTCAGGACTTATATCCATTCCCCAAGGACTAGCTACTAAATAAATTGTTGAAACTACGGCATTATTAGATGTATTAATAACACTCACTGTATTGCCTATGAGGTTTGCAACGTACAACTTTGTTCCATCAGGGCTTACTATAATTTGATTGGGATAGTTTCCAACAGTAATTGTTGCTATTATAGAGTAATTTGAAGTGTTGATAACATTTACTGTATTACTTCCTCCATTGGCAACATATAATTTTGTCCCATCAGGGCTTACATTAACTCCTTGAGGATTTGTTCCAACAAAAATAGTCGCAATAACAGTATTAAGTAAACTATTTATTACACTCACTGTGTTATTGTTATAATTACTGACATACACTCTCATCCCATCTGGAC
>CANGOT010000097.1 GCA_947455425.1 Chitinophagaceae bacterium
GAGAAGCGTATATGCCGATATACCCAGAAGTGTATTTAAACACCACCGATAGAAACACGCTTAATTTACACGAGCGTAGCAGCAAAAAAGCAACAGCAGTGCCCAGTACCAAACCTATTGGGCAGGTGGATACCAGCAATAGATTAACACACGAAATATCTTTTACCAACGAAAGTGGTAGTGCTGCAAAACCAATTGGTGTGCATGGTTGCCAGGTGTGGCTAAAGCTGGGCAGCCCTGCGGTTGACCCAGAAGAACTAAAATTTGCCGGCACCGCAACTGCTAGCCCTTTTGAACTAAAGTTTAAGGGTGAAGATGCAGGAAAGAATGTGTATTACTGGCTACGCTGGGAAAACACCCGTGGAGAAACCGGCCCCTGGAGCGATGCTGTAATGGCTACGGTGACGGGTTAATCTGCTTATTGATTAATTAGGTAATTGGTAACAACCTCTGATGGAATGTTGGGGGGTTGTTTTTTTGTGTGATTGATAAGTTGTTTAGTTGCTAGAATATAATACTTTTATTTTTATAGATATACGTAATAATTAGTTGATAATTTTGTCAACTGCTAAATTGTGTATTTTATTTTTCACCATACTTGCAGATTGAAATGATAAAAAATTAAACGTAAATTAGACAAGATAAGAAATTTTAACAATAACAAAAGAGTATGAAAAATATTTGAAATGGAAAAAGAAAATAGTGTAAAAAAATCTCTAAAAAAATATTCTACTGTTTCAAAGAAAGACAGAATAGAAGTAAATGAGCCATTTGTAAAATACAAAAAAGAACAAGGGTTAGATTTCAAAGAGAGTTTTTTAAATAATATTATTTTGGAGATTGTTTAGAAGTAATGGGACAACTACCTAACAACTCTATTGATTTAGTTGTGACATCACCACCCTATAATTTAAAAAACTCAACCGGAAATGGAATGAGTGCAAATACAAAATCTGGAAAGTGGGCCGGTAATCCACTACAAAATGGGTACAGTCATTATAGTGACAATATACCTGCTGACGAATACGCAGATTGGCAATACAAATGCTTAAAAGAAATGTATCGTTTAATCAAAGATGATGGTGCAATTTTTTACAACCATAAATGGAGAGTTCAAGATGGTTTAATACAAGATAGAAAAGACATCATCAGAGATTTGCCAGTTAGACAAATCATTATTTGGCGAAGAAAAGGTGGAATAAATTTCAACCCTGGCTATTTTTTGCCTACATACGAGGTTATATATTTAATTCCTAAGCCTAAATTTAAGCTTGCTCAAAAAGCTAATGCATTTGGAGATGTATAGGAGTTTACACAAGAAATGAAAAATGAACATCCCGCCCCATTTCCAGTTGCGTTGATTGACAGAATTATTTCATCGACTAATGCACAGATTATTTTAGATCCATTTTCCGGAAGTGGCACAACCGCAGTGGTTGCAATGGGATTGAAAAGAAACTTTATTGGGATTGAACTCTCTCCTGATTATTGCCAAATGTCTATTGATAGAATTGAAAAAAATAAAAAACAAAGCGAACTTAATAAAATTAGACCACTTACACTTTTCCAAGCTACAATATGAAAATAGAATTATTAAATATTCCTAAAGAAGAATTATTGAACCGTTTAAAAAAAAATCAAGCGTTAGGTTGGGTTCATACTAGCCGTTCTAAAAATGATGGTGCTGTTGGAAATACTCTAGAAGATCTATTGGAAATTCCGGAAAATAATTTGGCCATAGCAAATACCGTAGATTGGGAGTTAAAAGCATAGAGAAAAAAGACAACATCAATGATAACCCTTTTCCATATTGATCCAAATCCACGTAAACCAGAAAGTGTTGTTTCTAAAATCCTATTACCAAATTATGGATGGTCACACAAAGAAGCAGGTAAAAAATATTCAGAAAGAGAAATGAGTTTTAGAGCAACATTAAACGGTCTTAACTACACTGACAGAGGAATTAAACTTAATGTAGAAAGTGTGAAACGAACAGTTGATATTGTTTTCAATCCTGAAAAAACAGATATAAGGCACAAACCTTGGCTTGAAAAAGTTGTAGATTATCACGGTAAAGAAGAAAATGTGATTGCATCTTGGAGTTTTGACGATCTACAAACCAAGTGTGTTGGAAAAATTCGTAACACCATTTATGTTATTGCTGATTCAAGGACAATAGATGGACAAGAAGAATTTCAGTATGAGAAAATAGAATTGCTTGAAGATTTCGCTTTCAACAATTTTTTAAGAGGATTGATAAATGGGAAAATACTTGTAGATTTTGATGCTCGTACAGGTCACAATCATGGAACAAAATTTCGCATTAAACAAAATAATTGGGAAGTTTTATTTTCCAAAATAACAGAATTAAAATAAAAAAAAATCTTGCTTCCTTGCAACAATGATTCTCTTTGGAAAGCCAATACTGTAAAGGCAAATGACGTTGTGTTGCAATTGGGCAGGATTACTTAACGCAGTGCCATCTAAATAGTAACACTACTTGAACCCAAGAGTATTAAATAATTGCAGTCATCCACTTAATTTTAGAAAGGATACGTAAGTTTTTCTTTGAAACTTGCAAGGTTTTAAGAGTTGCTAGCAAGCACAACAAATGCCCTACAACAGATTAGGATTTCACATTATACACATCATTAAAATGAATGATAAAAAATTAACCACTAAAATAAGAACAATCATCATTGTATTTATTGTTTTTCTGGTATTAAGTGGCATTACTGCATTCCCTACTGAAACGGAACTTCAGTTTTTAAATAATCATATTGATATATTCCCAGACTTTATAAAAAAATGGATAACAGACGTATATCATGCTGTGAAAACAACCAATACCAATTTCCCATTTTTAAGTTATGGAACCGATTGGCTTGCTTTTGCTCATTTGGTTATTGCAGTTGCTTTTATTGGCCCATTAAAAAATCCGGTGAAAAATATATGGGTTATTGAATTTGGAATGATTGCTTGTGTAATGATGATTCCATTAGCCTTAATTGCTGGGCCTGTAAGAGGCATTCCATTTTATTGGCGATTGATCGATTGTTCATTTGGCATTTTGGGTTTAATTCCATTGTTTTGGTGTTACAAACTAATAAAAAAACTTGAGCTACGCTCTGGTTCGTGTTCTACGAAACCACAAATACAATAACTGTTTTATGGTTAATATACATTCAAGAAATTGTAGACCTTGAATTATTCTATAACTTCTCCCCCAATTTTTATTAAGATAATGCGTATTGTATTGATGCAATTGAAGCGTTTTTTAATTGCATTTATTTTAAAAAATAAAGTGATAAACTTAAATTGGATAATAATTAGAAATTCAAACTTATATAAAGGCTACAAAGGCAGATCTTGTTTAACATACAAAAATATTTGCAATGTACAGATGTCTTATATGACATATATTGTATGAAGTGCTTTAATTAACTTTGCGAGGTTTAAAAAGGAAAAAGGTATCTAAAAGGGTAAGTATATTCAAAGCGTTTAACCCTCAAAATAGATATCTGGATTACTATGAAAAACGATGAAATTCATATTACATATACTACCAACATCCATTATTTATTTCAATCTATCGTAAACTCCTCAGACGATGGAATTGTTAGCAAAGTGCTTGATGGAAATATAAAAGATTGGAATAAGGGAGGTGAGAAAACATTTATTACAGTGCAGAAAGGCTATTGGTGAACACATTTGTAAAATAATTCCTCCAGAATATATTGACGAGGAAGAAAGTGTTGTTGATAAAATAAGGAATAAAAAAAAGGTTAATTTCTAACTTATTCTTTTCTAAATAACGAACGTTTTACGAATATTCCAGTGTGTTCACTGAAAGAAATAACTATAAAAAACGGTTCATTTATTTATATTCTAAATTGCACTTGACTGTTATAAGCATTACTATGTAAATAAATTCACCGTGATAAAGGCTTCTGAACTTGAAGCGTTTCATAACGGCTTAACAAACCCTATGATTTATTGTTTAGTAACAAATTAACCTCCATTATTAATGAGGAAAAAAATTAAAATATTAATTGTAGAAAACGACACATCAGATTTGGAGATGATGTATCGTGAACTAAAGAAAAGTGGCTTAAGCTATGTTTTTAAAACGGTAGAAGAAGAGCAAAATTATTTAAAAGCAATTGAAGAACTTGTTCCAGATATCATCTTGTCAGCCTATTCTTTACCATCTTTTAGTGGGATGAGAGCATTTGAACTACGGCAGGCTATAACACCTAATACACCATTTATTTTCGTATCGGGTACTATTGGAGAAGAAAAATCAATAGAACTCATTAAAAAGGGCGTTACTGATTATGTTTTAAAGCATAAAATATTTTCATTAGAGCAAAAGATTGAAAGGGCATTAGCCGAAAATGAAGAACGTTTAAGCAAGAGAATTGCAGAATTAACTATTGAATTTGAAAGAAATAATTTAAAAGCATTAATTAACAACACCAACGATATAATGTGGAGTGTTGATAGAAGTTTTAATTTAATTACATCAAACAAAGGGTTTGATGAGATGGTTAAAAAAATTGCAGGCAAATCTATAATCCCTGGTACAGGAAGAAATTTAAAAGTATCTAATAACAAACTGCTTAAACGATTTAAAGCATATTACGAAAGAGCTTTTTCGGGAGAGATTTTTACAGAAATAGAATATGTGTCTTCGCCTGTTGAATCCTGGGCAGAAATTTCATTTTATCCGATTCGTATTGGAGATAAAATTTTAGGTACAGCTTGTCATTCACGTGATATTACGAATACAAAAAAATCAGAAAAACAAATTAAAGCAAATGAACAAAGGTTTCGTGCATTAGTAGAAAGTGGTGTTGATTCTGTAGCTATATTGTCTGCGGAGGGAAAACTATTATATGTATCCCCAACAATAGAAAAAGTATTGGGTTATACCGAAGAGGAAGCATTGCAACTAGATTTATTTTCATTATTTCATCAAGATGATATTGCTTGGGCAGTTAAAGTTTGGCAACAAGTATTAGCAAAACCTGGCATTCCATTACCGGTAAGACCAAGTAGGATGATGCACAAAGATGGCAATTGGAGATGGCTTGAAGGCACCTTGACTAATTTGTTACATAATGATGCAGTAAATGGCATTATAGATAATTTTAGAGATGTTACAGACAAAAAGATAGCCGAGGATTTATTAAAATTAACACAATTTGCTATTAATAACGCCGGAGACTCAATGTTTTTGGTTTCAAGTGATGCGAGAATTATTGCCATAAATGATGTGGGTTGCAGTAAATTAGGCTTCACAAGAGAACAACTTTTAAAGATGACAATACCCGATATAGACCCATCATTCACGATGGAGATGTATAGAGATCAATTTTGTCTACTGCGTGAAAAAAAATCAATTCTATTTGAAACAGTACAAAAAACAAAAAACGGTGACATTATACCTGTTGAGATAGGAGGAAATTATATACAATATGAGGGTAAAGAATACCACTGTGCTTTTACAAGAGATATTACGGAACGAAAAAAAGCTGAAGAGGAACTTAAAAAAAGTGATGCGTTTAGTAAAGAAATTTTAAACTCATTAAATTTTTGTATTGCAGTTTTAAACAAAAATGGAGAAGTAATTAAAACCAATCAGGCCTGGAAAATCATGTCAGTTAGTACAAAAATGGCTGAGGCAAATTTTATAAGTGAAGGTAATAATTTTTTAGATATATTAAAGAATGCCGCAATTGCAGGCAATATGGTAGCAAAAGATACGCTTGTAGGGCTTAAAGATGTGATGAATGGACGATTATCAATCTATAAAAATCAATACTCCTTTGAACCCACTGCTACTAATGATAAATGGTGGTTTGATATAGCCATATCGGGCTTTATAAGTCAATCAGATATGGTAATCATCAATATCCAAGATATAACAGAACAAAAAAATACTGAAACAGAAAGAGACAATACACAAGAAGCCAATACCAAATTACAAAAAATAGAATTAGAATTAAGTAATGCTCTTGCAAAAGAAAAAGATTTGAATGAGTTGAAATCTCGTTTTGTTTCTATGGCATCTCACGAATTTAGAACGCCGCTTACAACAATAATGTCTTCTTTATCACTGGTAGGTACATATGCTGAAAATAAGGATACTAATAGTCAAGTAAAACATATTAATAAGATAAAAAAATCAGTCAATAACTTAACCGACATTTTAGATGATTTCTTATCTGTTAGTAAATTAGAGGAAGGTAAAATAGAAAACAATCCTAAAGAAATTAATCTTAAAAATTTTATTGGAGATGTCATATTAGAAATGCAACCAACTGCTACAGAGGATAGAACTATTGTTGAGAAATATTTAGCAAAAGAAATAGCCATAATTGATCAAAAATTACTAAAAAACATTTTGTTCAATCTTTTATCGAATGCGATTAAATTTTCTAAAGCATCAGGTATTATTGAAGTAATTGTTGAAGAAATAGATGGTAGTATAACAATTGCAGTAAAAGACGATGGAATTGGAATTTCTAAAGAAGATCAAAGGCATTTGTTTCAAAGATTTTTTAGAGCTTATAATGCCACACATATACAAGGCACAGGATTGGGTTTAAATATTGTAGCAAAATATGCAGAATTGATGGGAGCCTCATTAACTTATAAGAGTGTAGAGAGTGAAGGAAGCATTTTTTCAATAAAAATACCTCAATAGCAATAACTAAATAAAAATAAATAATTAAAAAAATAAAAATACTTCAAAAAAATATGAAGCGAGTTTTGTTAATAGAAGACAATGAAGATCTAAGAGAGAATACTACCGAAATTTTAACACTAGCACAATACGATGTTCTTACTGCAACTAATGGAAAGGAAGGAGTTGAAATTGCTTTGAAAGAAAAACCGGATATTATTGTTTGCGATATTATGATGCCCATATTAGATGGGTATGGGGTTTTACATTTATTATCAAAAAATTCAGAAACATCTCATATCCCTTTTATTTTTTTAACAGCTAAAGCTGATCAAATGGATTTTAGAAAGGGAATGGATATGGGTGCAGATGATTATGTTACTAAACCTTTTGATGATGTTCAACTATTAAATGCTATTGAAGTTAGACTGAAAAAAAATGATATTCTCAAGAAAGAATTTTCAAAAAACATCGAAGGTATCGAAGCGTTTATGATTGATATTGAAGAGATGGTATCATTAGAAAAAATTTCAAAAAAAACTGATTCAAAGTTTTACAAAAAGAAGGAAAATATTTACAAAGAAGGGAACTATCCAAAGGGCGTATATTTTATTAATAATGGCAAAGTAAAAACATATAAAACCAATGAATTTGGTAAAGAACTTATTACACAATTGTATAATGCAGGAGATTTCTTTGGGTATATATCTCTATTAAAGGAGGAAAAATATGATGAAACAGCAACTGCACTTGACGACGTTGAAATTTATATGATAGTAAAAGAAGATTTTTTATCACTCATTTATAAAAATCCAGAAATCTCAAAAAAGTTTATTTCTATATTATCTAACAATGTAGTTGATACACAAAAAAAACTAATGCAGATTGCATATGACTCAGTTAGAAAACGTGCAGCAGAAGCATTGGTTGAATTATCTGATAAATATAAAAAAGATAACGAAGTACCATTTACTATAAGTATATGTAGAGAAGATATGGCCAATATGGTAGGTACATCCATAGAAACTATTGTTAGGGCTTTAACAGAGTTTCGACAAGATAAATTAATTGATGTGTCTGGTAGTTCCATTACTATTTTAAACTATCAAAAGCTAAGAGATATGAGGAACTAGTGCTACTTAAATAACCCACTACCCTATTGCGTTAACTGTTTATTTGTTCAATCTGCTCAACAACAAATAACAAGCATTAATAGCTACTATGATATGATAAATACATATCATAGTAGCTATTTTGATTTATGTTAAATACCCTTTACTATTTTTTGTCTAGTAATAGATTCATCTACTTGTATTGCTTTATAGACATTATATCTGTATTATTTTAAAATATTGATTACAAACAATCTCGACTTTGATGTAGGTCAATTTTCAAGATTCTATAAAACTCCATCTTGCACTCGAAATAAAAAAGCAATTATTTAACAACAGTTTTTTAATCAAAATCCTTTTTAAACAAAAAAAATTATTATCATGAAAAAA
>CANGOT010000098.1 GCA_947455425.1 Chitinophagaceae bacterium
TACTAAATTCAACATCAAAGGGCATTGATTTGTAGTAAGTTTCTGTTTTCTTTACACTTCCCTCTGTGTAAAATTGTACATTAAACTTGTTTTTAATAACAACTTTTGCCATTAGTGCCTTAGACTTAATAAGTTCCACCTCATTATCAAGGTTAACTTTTTTACCTCCGTACATAGCAGCGTCTATTAAATCATTTCCACCGCCACCTCGTGTACTACCACCTGCTTTATCGTCATTTTTCACTAAAATGGATGCCGTATTTTTATATTTTGGAACCAAATACCTAACATAGATATATGATGCTGTAATACATAAAGCCAAACTTACAATGAAGAGTGGTAGATAAGAAAGATACATAAAGAGAACCTCAGTAGGAGTTGATTTCTTTTCTGAATCGTTTACAAGTATATTATCGTTTTTTGCCATTGTGTTTGTTTAAATTATAATCTACCTTTAGCTATGGCCCAAGTATTTACTATTAAAAATAAAGTAGAAATTGTGGTTAATGCTAAAGAATAATCTCTTTGGAAGTTTGGATTTACATTAAGAGTTTTAAGCTTGTTAATATTTGCCCCAACATAAATAACGTCATTAGGCTGAATTTGAAAAGCAGGGCTATTAATAAAAGAAGTATTTCTTAGATCAATTCTATAGGTTTCGTATTTACCATCTTTTTGTCGCATTAATATTATGTCCTCCCTCTTTCCATATTCATTTAAATCTCCAGCCTCTGCTAATGCATCTAAAATATTTGCTTTATCAGATCTAAAATTAACAACTCCTGGTCTCCTAACTTCACCTAATACATTCGCTTTAAATTGGGCAAACTTAACAATTATTAATGGCGATTTCACTTCATCCGCTAGTTTCTCTTTAACTAAATCCGCCAATTCTTGTTTCGTTAATCCAGCAGCCTTTATTTTTCCAATTTTTGGCATTTCAATATATCCCTGCAAATCTATTTGATAAGTAGGAGCGATAGTTTGTGTAGCAAGAGGCATACTCACACCAGTATTCGCACCAACTGTCGATCCAATATTAGAGTTGTTACCCCCAGACGACAAGTTAAAAAGCGAAGCATCTTCTTGCCTAAGCGTTCCAGCAATAACCTGAATAGTAATTAAATCATTCTCTACAAACTTATATTCCTTGTAATCTATTCTTGGAACACTATCTATTCCCTTCTGAAAATAATTATAATCTTTGTTAATTCTTTTTTGTGGGTCGCATGATATCAACGTTGATATTAACAACAACATTGATAGACAGAGAAATAGTTTTCGCACTTGATTTATTTTTTAAAAATTGAAATTTTGATTCAGCTCCGCCATCTCAGTCCCATACTTAATAGAACCGACATAGCAAAGATATTTTTTTGGTAAGTTAAAACAACGCATAATGATGTATCACATTCAATTTTTGAACCCATCAAAAACAAGAATAAATATATCATTCGTATTACTAATTAAACTTAAATACGATCAATTAGATAATAACTTACTAAAATAAACTTGATAAACCAAGTTTGGCCGCGAAGGTAGTTATAAATGTATTAAAAAGTTCTATACACAAACAACTATCTTACTTTTTGTCAATTAAGTTTGAAATTAATAATTAAAATATAGATTTGACGTTTGGATTGGTTATGAACAATAGATTTTTTTCTTTAGATGTCTTTCGAGGTGCTACTGTTGCACTCATGATTTTGGTAAATAATCCAGGAAGTTGGGAACATATTTTTACTCCGTTAGACCATGCAGAATGGCAGGGTTGTACGCCAACAGATTTAGTATTTCCCTTCTTTTTATTTGCTGTTGGAAATGCTATGGCTTTTGTAATGCCGAGATTGCAACAAAGTGGTGATGTACCTTTTTTTAAGAAAATTACAAAAAGAGCCTTTATAATTTTTTCAATCGGAGTATTTTTAAACTGGTGTCCTTTTTTTGTTTGGAATAATAACCAACTCCTATTTAAGCAGTGGGAATTTATAAACACTTCGAATCCACAAGATATTTTTGAAGATGGTGTTAGAATTTTAGGTGTATTACAGAGAATTGCTATTTGCTACTTTTTAGCTTCCATTATTGCATATTACTGTAAACCTAAAATCGCAGTAATTATCAGTGTTCTAATTTTACTTTTATACTGGCTCTTATGCTTTTGTTTAGGCACTGGTTCTAATCCATATATGCTTGAAACTTTTTTTGGAACTAACATAGATGCATTTATTATTGGTAAACACCATTTACTTCACTCAGACAAAGTTGCTGGGAAAGTTTTTCATTTTGATTATGAAGGTTTAGTAAGCTCAACAACTGCTATCGTTCAGGTTTTGTTTGGATATTTTGTTGGATATTATATTCAAAAAAAGGGAAAGACATATGAAATGCTTTCAAACTTGTTTATTGCTGCAACATTTTTGCTTTTCATAGGATATTGGTGGGATATGATTTTTCCAATCAGCAAAAAAATGTGGACCAGCAGTTACACTGTTTATACAACCGGTCTGGCAATTTTATGTATTTGTGTATTGATGTATTTAATAGAGTTTAAGAATATTCAAGGTGGTTGGGCAAGATTTTTTGATGTCTTTGGAAAAAATCCATTGTTCATTTTTGTATTAAGCGGCTTTCTCCCAAGAGTTTTTCGATTAATTAGAATTAATGATATTAATGAAAAAGGTGAGTCGATTATTTTAAACCCTTTCTCTTGGTTTTACGAACATATTTGCAAGCATGTATCTGCAGATTTACGCATTGGATCGTTACTTTATGCCATCATATTGATTTTTTTTTATTGGGCCATTTGTTATGTGTTAGACAAAAAGAAAATTTATATAAAAGTTTAAAATGTTAGCACAATTCCTCAAAAAATATCCAGAAGTTGTATTTATTGTTAAGTTGACTTTTTTGTTTTCAGTTTTTTATTTTGGAACTGACTTTTGGATTGGCATCACAGCAAAGGGTAACTATTATAGTTCATTCTGTGACGAATACTTAAACTATGTAAGATGGATCAGGATTTCTATTTTAAAAGCTGCCGGAGTAATTTGTTCTGTTTTTGGTTATCACACCAGAATTGAAAATACCATCTCACTTCGGATTATCAATGGTATTAAAATTAATATGGTTTACAGTTGCATTGGTATTGGTGTATTGAGTAGTTGGGCTTCGTTTGTAATTGCATACCCTTCTAAACTAAAAAGAAAGATTTATTGGCTCTTTGGTGGTTTACTGCTAATTTGGATGGTGAATGTGATTAGAATTGCCGCACTACTTATCTTATTTAATAAAACAAGGGATATTAATACATTCCCAAATCATCATACTGCTTTCAATATTATTGCCTACATTATAGTTCTACTACTTATTTACTTTTATACAAAAGACAAAAAACAGCTGGCCCCAATAACATAAATACAAACATTTCTTCCACAAATACCCAGAACAATTTTTTAATCCCACCTTCATTCCCATACTTTTGCGAGTTGCATTTTTATCGTTTGAAGTTTATAGTTTCGCAAACTTTATAGCCAATTCATCAAACTTCAAATTCAAAAATCGAACATCTTAAATCGTACATCTTAACTCATTATGGCTTTACCTTATCTTATTAAACGTATTTATAACAGCAGTTCTGAGGAAGTTGTAAGACGTGGAAAGAAAATTCACAATACTGGTAACGCTATTGAATTATTAGAGTATGATGAACTGATGGGCAATATTGTATTTAGAGTTAAAGACGATAACTACAATAGCTACTATAAGGTTCACATCAATCAATTTAGAAACGAAAAAACTTTATCGCTTCGCTGCTCTTGCCCATACAACTTAACAGAAGTGTGTCGTCATAAAGCCGCCGCATTATTTCATCTGCAGGAGTTGCTCGATAGGAATATGTTGGGGAGCAACGAAATTGAATACAACCAAAAACATACGGTTGTTAAAATGAAGCAGATAGACTTAAGGATGCTAAAGATGTTTAGCAGTTTTGAAAGTTTTACTGCTGCTGAAGAATTTTTGCGAAGTAATAAACCCAATATTATTGATGCAAAAGATGAAACGGTTTGGGCCACCGTTACAGAGAGTAATACAGAGTATAAACTGCTCATTAAAAAAAATGAAGAACGCAATTTTGATACAAGTTGCACCTGCCGAACCGAAAAAAAACACCCTCTTTGCGTACATAAAAATATTTTGTTACTGCACTTGTTAACTAAACACGGTGCAAATTATTTTGACAGTATTAGAAATTGGGATACTGTAAAAGATAAGCTACTTGCCATTTACGGTTATTCTTTAAGTGATGATTTAAAAGGTAAATTTGAATTTACTTATCAAGAAGGAAGGCCATTTTTGCGTGTGCTTGATAACACTATCAAGCGTGTAATAGCACCAGTTGAAGTTACTCCTAAACCAAGGTTGTTTGAAGAAGTGGTTGCCGCAGCACCTGTTATTCTGGAAAGTTTTACCGAAGAAAAACCAAGAGTTGCCGAATTAAAACTAGGCATTGTTTTTACAACTCCATCTTCACAATATCCTTTTTTGCAAATCGAGTGTATACAAGGTGTACCCAACGAAACCAACACTGCTTTTGTAACCAAAGTTGAAAAGTTGGATTTGAATAAATTTGTTAATACAGATGTTTTTGATGAAGAAGACAAGCAGTTATTACAACAATTAAGAAAGCTTTTACCAAGCGAAATTAGCAAGTACATTAATCGAAATTCGCCTTTTGGAGGAATTTGGGAACATATTATTCAACATCAGGACGAAGAGCTGCCCGAAGAAACAAGACAGCTTATAGCCGAGTATCTTCATCCCAAACTAAGAAAAATATTCGATGAACAAAATCATAGTGCTTTTGTTTATCAATTACCCGAAAACAACCCATTTACAACCTCAGCTCTTCAAAGTATTTCGTTAGCTGATGAGCCAGTATTGCCCTATTTCATTATTAATAAAAATAATGACCACTTTACTGTTGAGTGCAGAGTAAAGCTGCCTTTACTCGATTTGAATATTAATGAAAATGAAAATGTTTCCGCTTTTGTTTATCAATCTAACGAAACCGTTTTTTTATGGCAGAATGCAGAAGATATCAATATTATAGAAAAATACCTGCCTGCTGGATTTCTGAGAATTGAAGCTGAAAACTGGAATACAGAACTGCAAGAGTATATCCTTCCATTATCAAAAAATTATGAAGTTCAGTTTGGTAATCTGCAAAAAGAAGAAGTAAAAAGTATTCAGCCCATCATGAATATTGTGTTAAAAGAAAAAGGCGAATACTTAATCTTCGAACCTGTATTTACCTACAACGAATATAGAATTCAACCCACAGATAAAGAAAAAGTATTACTTCCTTTTGAAGATAAATTGCTCATCATTCATAGAGATTTGAATGCAGAAGATGAGCTGGTAGAAAAAATTAAAGCCCTGCATTCTTCTTTCATAAAACCAAATGAAAACAACACTTTAGCACTAAAAGGTGCCGACGTTTTAAAAAACAACTGGTTCTTTTTGTTTGTAGATGCTGCCAAAGAAATGAATGTACCTGTATATGGTTTCGATTCTTTGAAAAACTATCGTTTCAACACATCGCGACCCTCAACAAAAATATTCATTAGCAGCAATACCGATTGGTTCGATGCTAAAGTTGAAATAGATTTCGGCGGGCAAAAAATTACGATTGCCGATGTTAAAAAAGCTCTTGCCAATAAGCAACAATTTGTGCCGTTGGCAGATGGAACTTTGGGCATTTTACCAGAAGATTGGATAAGAAAGTATAGCTTGCTTTTTAAAGTTGGCGATGGTAAGCAAGATAATATGAAGCTTAGTAAGTTTCAGTTTAGCGTTATCGAAGACTTATATAACCAACGTGATGAAGAAGAGTTATTTGTACAGCTCGAAGAAAAATATGATAAGCTTCGTTACAACTACGAAATTAAAAAAGTACCCACACCAGAACACTTAGCATCTGTTTTACGTCCCTATCAGGAAAGCGGTTTTCAGTGGCTGAATTATTTAACTGAAGTGCAATGGGGTGGTATTTTAGCTGATGATATGGGTCTTGGTAAAACGGTGCAGGCACTTAGTTTTCTCCATCATTTAAAAACCAAAAATGGCAAGTTAAGAGCCCTGGTTGTTTGCCCAACAACGCTAATGTTCAACTGGCAAAACGAGATTAAGAAGTTTACGCCCGAGCTTAGTTTTTATGTGCATCATGGTGGGGGCAGACTTAGAGATGATTTAAAAGAACGTAAAGCAAATGTTATCATCACTACTTATGGAACTTTAAGAAGTGATGTAAAAGAGTTCATAGAACTAGACCTCGACTATGTAATTTTGGATGAAAGTCAGGCCATCAAAAATCCAGCAAGTAAGGTTACTAAAGCTGCTTGTTTGTTAAAAGCAAAAAACAGGTTGTGCTTAAGTGGTACACCGCTTCAAAACAATACCTTCGACATATTTGCTCAAATGCACTTTTTAAATCCGGGAATGTTGGGCAGTCAGGATTTCTTTAAGTCTGAATTTGCAGTACCCATTGATAGATTTGGCGAAAAGGACCAGAAAGAGCATTTGCGAAAATTATTATATCCATTCATTTTACGTAGAACAAAAGAGCAAGTGGCGAAAGACCTGCCCGAAAAGCAAGAAATGGTATTGTTTTGCGAAATGGGCGATGAGCAACGCAAAATTTACGATGCTTACCGCAACGATTTTAGAGATAAAATTATGGGTGTGGTGCAAGATGTGGGCATTCAAAAAAGTCAGCTTACCATTTTGCAGGGCTTAATGAAACTGCGACAAATCTGCGATAGCCCAGCGATTGTTAAAGAAGCCGATGGCGAAAAATATCCGAATGTTTCGGTGAAATTGGAAGAGCTTGGAAGAGAAATCAGTGAAAACATCAGTAACCATAAAGCCCTGGTATTCTCTCAGTTTTTAGGAATGCTGGCATTGATAAAACAACGTCTTAAAGACCTTGGTATTAACTACGAGTATTTCGATGGAAGTAGCAGTGCTGCTGAAAGAGAACGTGCCATTACCCGTTTTCAAAACGACGAAGATTGCCGTGTGTTTTTAATTTCTTTAAAAGCAGGTGGTGTGGGTTTAAACCTTACTGCTGCAGATTATGTATATATTGTTGACCCATGGTGGAACCCTGCTGTAGAGCAACAAGCTATTGATAGAACACACCGTATTGGGCAAACTAAAAACATTTTTGCTTATAGAATGATTTGCACCGACACTGTTGAAGATAAAATTTTAAAACTACAAGAAAAGAAACGCAAACTAGCCAGTGACTTAATTACCGATGATGAAGGATTTGTGAAAACCCTTACCAAAGAAGATGTTGATTATTTGTTTAGTTAGGATTTTTTGATTTTGATTCATGTAGATAAATGGATATTACTACAACAAGTTTCCTAGCATACTTAAATTCTGAATCAGGATTTCGTTAGACTTTTTCCTGGTTATATTTTGAATTAAACACTTTTTTATATTGTAAACTTGTTGCACCAAAATTGATGAGCAACCCAATAGGCAAATTGTAAGCAACTACATAGTTTTTTGCTTGTGCCAAATGAACATTCTCTAAATTTATAAGTGCTTTTAGTTCTACCAATATACCATCTTCTACTATATAATCTGCTCTGCGAGTTCCAACTTCTTCGCCTTCATAAAAAATGGGCTGTTCTTTTTCTCTTGCAAATTCAAGCCCTGCTTTTCTAAACTCAATTGCAAGACAACGCTGATAAATTACTTCTTGAAAGCCATTGCCCAATGTTTTGTGAACTTTCATAGCACAACCAATTATTTTAAATGTTATTTCATCTTGAGTCATTTTGTTATTTTTTGTCTGAATCAGGATTTACAAGATTAAAGGATTATAGGATGCAATTTAATTTTGTAAAAATCAGAATTTAAAAGTTTATAGGATGATAAGATTGGAGTAATTAATCATGCTAATCCTAAAATCCTCTTAATCCCGATTCAGACAATTTATTTTTTGTCTGAATCAGGATCTACAAGATTAAAGGATTATAGGATTCAATTTAATTTTGTCAAAATCAGAATTTACAAGTTTATAAGATAATAGAAATGGGGCAATTAATCCTGCCAATCCTAAAATCTTATTAATCCTGATTCAGACAATTTTTCAA
>CANGOT010000099.1 GCA_947455425.1 Chitinophagaceae bacterium
GCCATTAGAAATTATATTGTTGATACCGATGAAGGTGTTCGTGCAGATACCAGCATTGAAGGTTTGGCCAAATTAAAACCCGCTTTTGCACAAGGTGGTTGTATTACCGCAGGCAATAGCTCACAAACCAGCGATGGTGCTGCTTTTGTAATAGTGATGAGTGAGAAAATGATGAACGAGTTAAACTTAACACCCATTGGCAGATTAGTTAATTGTGCTGTTGCCGGCGTGGAGCCAAGAATTATGGGCATAGGCCCTGTTGCTGCAATACCAAAAGTGCTTAAACAAGCTGCTATGAGTTTGGGTGATATTGATTTAATTGAATTGAACGAAGCTTTTGCATCGCAATCTATTGCTGTGATCAATGAATTAAACCTTAATAAAGACATCGTAAACATTAATGGTGGAGCCATTGCACTAGGTCATCCTTTGGGTTGCACAGGTTGTAAATTAACAGTGCAGATTTTAAACGATTTGCAAAGACTGAATAAAAAATATGGTCTTGTAACTGCCTGTGTTGGTGGTGGGCAAGGCATTGCAGGAATTATAGAAAGAATGTAGATTGTTAAGAGTCTGTTTTATAAATGAATAAAGCCGTTGCAAATGCAACGGCTTTTTATATTTTTATTCCACCACCAATTTCTCGGTTTTTATGGCTCCATTATTCATCACTGCTTTTACTATATAAATGCCCTTTGAGAATTGTTTTGTGTTAACTGTCAACGGTCGACTGTCGACTTTCGACCGATAAACTTCTTTACCCAAATAATCTATAATCAATAATTCTTTAGCGTCTTTACACTCAATGTTTATCCTGCTGGACAGCAGGACAGGATTAGGATAAATGCTTACTCCCAAATTCCTAATTCCCAATTCCACATTTTTTACTTCGCTATAGGTTTTGCTGCCATCTTTATCTACTATTTCTAAGCGGTAGTATATAGTCGACAGTCCTCCGTTAACAGTCGACAGTAAACTGTTGTCTGTATAGCTATATGTACAACAACTTGCATTTACATTGCCAATAGTTGTAAACTCATTACCCTTCGTTGACCTTTGAATATTAATATGCGAAACATTTACCTCATTAGCAGTTTGCCAATTAAGCAACACATTATTGTTTTCTTTTTGTGCTGTGAAGGAAAGTAGTTTGAGAGGTAATGGATCTGGACCAAGTTTAACAACCCAATAATCTCCACCTCCATGATGGCCAGACACATCTCCATCATTTGATGCTGAGCTACCTGCTACAATATAGCCCCCATCATTAGTTTGTTGAATTGACAAAGCATCCTCAGAACTTGTTCCACCCAAACATTTTTGCCATTTAATATTTCCTACACCATCTAATTTCACAACCCAAATATCAGTTAGACCGTGATTACCTGTTACATCTCCATCATTTGAATCTGATCTCCCTGAAACTATATAACCTCCATCGGTAGTTTGTTGTATAGAATAATTCCATTCTAAATAACTACCACCCAAAGTTTTCTGCCATTGAAGAACACCTAAACTATCTAACTTCGTTATCCAATAATCTACCAAACCGTTAAATCCTGTTATATCTCCATCGCTTGAAGTTGTTGTTCCTGCCACAATATAGCCTCCATCCGTGGTTTGGTGTATTCGAGCATCATTATCTCCACCACTACCCCCTAAACATTTTTGCCATTGAATTGCACCTACATTACTTAGTTTCACTACCCAATAATCAGAAGATCCATGATTTCCTATTACATCTCCATCATTTGAACCCGTTAGTCCAGAAACAATATAACCTCCATCTGTGGTTTGCTGTATTGAATAAGCTTGTTCTTCAAAACTGCCACCTAAACATTTTTGCCATTGAATTGCTCCACTGCCATTTAGCTTCACTACCCAAAAATCACCAGTACCGTGATTGCCTGTCACATCTCCATCATTCGAATCTGTATTTCCTGCCAAAATATAACCTCCATCAATTGTTTGTTGAATTGAAGTAGCCCTATCATCACCACTTCCACCCAAAGTTTTTTGCCATTGAAGTACACCTATGCTATTTAGTTTCACTATCCAATAATCCAAACCACCGTGATTACCTGTTACATCTCCATTAGTTGAATTTGTGTACCCTGCTACAATGTAACCACTATCAGAAGTTTGTTCTATAGAGTAAGCAAGATCATCGCCACCTCCACCTAAAGTTTTTTGCCATTGAAGAACACCTATACTATTTAATTTCACAATCCAATAATCCAAAACACCATGACTGCCTGTTACATCTCCATCGGTTGAGTTTGTAGTGCCTGCTACAATGTAACCCCCATCAGTAGTTTGTTGAACAGATGAAGGAAACTCACCATTACTACCCCCAAAACATTTTGCCCATTGTATTGCTGGGGCTTGTGCATTAGCCCCCACACTAAAAATAATAGCTACAATTAGTAAAATCTTCTTCATTTTGTTTTGGTTTTTTAAACAACCCGGTTAGTTAATTTTAGTTTACAATATTATAAAAATACCTTGAATGTTGTATAACAGCAAAAAGTGTTGCCATAAAGCAGCTTTTATAATAATAAAAGTACTATTTAAAACATAAATAGTGCTATGCATATATAACAAAAGCACTAATCATATATATAGATAGTACTATTTTGAATACAAATAGTGCAATGCATATATCACAAGAGCACTAATCATATATATAGATTGTACTATTTATAAAAGAAATAGTGCTACTGATATGTATTGATAGTACTATTTTAAATTAAAATAGCACTATTGATATATATAAATAGTACTATAAAAAATAAAAATAGTGCTATTTGTATATAACAATAGCACTAAGTATGATGAAGTTGGAAGGGTTATTACATTATTCACCCAATGTTTATACTACTCCCGTAAACTGCTTTAAAAATCTGATATCGTTTTGGCTATATAATCTTAAATCGTTTACACGATATTTAAGTTGGGTAATTCTTTCTACGCCCATTCCAAAGGCAAAACCTGTGTATTTATTGCTATCGATGCCAAAGTTTTCCAGCACTTTAGGATGCACCATTCCACTGCCTAAAATTTCTACCCAGCCAGTATGCTTGCAAACATTGCAACCACTGCCTTCACAAATCAGGCAGCTAATATCCATTTCGGCACTAGGTTCGGTAAACGGAAAATAGCTTGGGCGAAAACGCACTTTAACATCTTTGCCAAACATTTGCTGCACAAAGAAATAAAGGGTTTGTTTAAGGTCGGCAAAGCTTACATTTTCATCTATATACAAGCCTTCTACCTGATGAAAAAAGCAATGGGCTCGGGCACTAATGGTTTCGTTTCTGTAAACACGGCCCGGGCAAATTACACGAATAGGTGGTTTTTGCGATTCCATAATTCTTGCCTGCACACTACTAGTATGTGTTCGCAATAACCAGGATTGTTCGCCAGCTTTTGCATTGTTAATGTAAAAAGTATCTTGCATATCTCGTGCAGGATGGTCTTCGGGCAAATTCATTGCACCGAAGTTGTGCCAATCGTCTTCAATTTCGGGACCCTCTTCTACAGCAAAACCAAGGGTTTGAAAGATAGAAATAATTTGATTTCGTACAAGGTTTAATGGATGACGCGTACCTACAATAGCTGGGTTTCCGGGCAAACTCCAATCTATTGTACTGTTAGTAGATTCATCTGCTCCCTGAGCATTTTCTTTTAGTGTATTATATTTTTCTTCAACAAATATTTTAAATTCGTTTAGTATTTGACCCGCTTCTTTCTTTTTTTCATTGGGCACATTCTTCATTTCTCCCATCACGGTTTTCATTAAACCTTTTGTGCCAAGATATTTAATTCTAAATGCTTCTACTGCATCGGCTGTTGTGGCTGTTGCTGCGGCAATTTCTAATTTATAATTTTCTATTTGCTGTAATAATTCTTCCATTTGGCGAAGATAAGAGTGTGATTGTATATGCAATAAAAAACCCCAACCATTGTGGTTGAGGTTATTGCTGTAGGGGAAGGGATCGAACCTTCACGAGGCAGTTAGTTGTAGCACAAAGTTCAGTGGTCGACCCTGGTCGATTTAATATTGCTACTAAACCGGCTCTATGCTATATTTATCCTGTAATCCTCACCCCCGAGACAAGAGGGTATGTCTGCCAAAATTTCATCACCCCACAGTATAAAGAACTATTTCTTTGTTTGATAATGCAATGTTAATACAACAAACAATATGTTAGAAATATTTATACATATTTTTTAAAATTATAGATATTGACAAAAAATTATATATTTTTGTTTAAAATATTTTAAAATATGACTTCTAAATTAAATATAGACAAATTGGATTTGCAGATTATGGAAGCATTAATGGAAAATGCCGATATCTCTTATGCCGACCTTGGAAAGAAGTTATTTGTATCGGGTGGTACTATTCATGTGCGTATAAAAAAGCTTGAAGAAATTAAGGTAGTAAAGGGTAGAAAACTAATTGCCGATCTTAAAACTTTAGGGTATGATGTAATTGCTTTTATTGGTGTTTATCTTGAAAAAAGTTCTATGTACGACTCTGTTGCAAAGGAGTTAAAAAAAATTCCAGAGATTGTGAGATTAAACTATACAACCGGCAACTACAGCATGTTTGCCGAAATAGTTTGTAAAGATATTCAGCAATTACGCGTGGTGTTGCACGACAAACTTCAAAATATTGCAGGTATAGAAAGAACCGAAACCTTTATTTCTTTGGAAGAAAATTTTAACAGAACAGTTAAGGTTACAGAATAATTAATCTGCCAAACAAATGTGTAATCTTATTTTTGCCAAATGATACTACTAGATGGAAAAAAATCTTCTCAATCGGTCAAAGACGAACTTATTCTTCAGGTAAAACAGTTGAAAGAAGAACATAAACGAGTTCCGCATCTTGCTGCTATTTTAGTTGGTAATAATGGAGCTAGCGAAACTTATGTTGCCAGCAAGGTAAAAAATTGTAGCGAGATTGGTTTTCGTTCAAGCCTCATTAGATTTGATATTGATGTTAGTGAAGAAGAGTTATTAGAAGCAATTATTAAATTAAATAACGACGAAGCGATTGATGGTATTTTAGTGCAACTTCCATTACCCAATCACATCAGCGAACAAAAAGTAATTGAAACAATTTCACCACTAAAAGATGTTGATGGGTTTCATCCTATAAATGCAGGAAAACTGGTGCAAGGCATGCCTACTTTTATTCCTGCAACGCCCTATGGAATGATGTTAATGTTTGAATATTTTAATATTGAAACAAAAGGAAAAAATGCCGTGGTGATTGGGCGTAGCAATATTGTTGGCAGACCCATGAGTATTTTACTTAGCGGAAATCATAAGTTTGGAAATTGCACCGTAACCATTTGCCATAGCCACACAAAAAACTTAGAAGAGCTTTGTTTACAAGCAGACATTGTAGTATCGGCTATTGGAAATCCAGGAATGATTAAAGCCCATATGATAAAACAAGGTGCTGTTGTTATTGATGTGGGTATTACCAGAGTAGAAGATGCAACGGCAGCCAGGGGTTTTAGAATTAAAGGCGATATTGATTTTGATGATGTTGCTACTAAAGCTGGGGCTTTAACGCCTGTTCCTGGTGGTGTGGGATTAATGACCATTGCAGGTTTATTGAAAAATACCATGCAGGCATATTTAAATAAATAGAAACAAGTAAATTGATTGTAGAGAAAACAAATACGGATACAAACCTTCCTGTAATGGAGTCGTTTTATACATTACAAGGTGAAGGATTTCATCAGGGAAGGGCTGCTTACTTTATAAGACTTGGCGGCTGCGATGTTGGCTGTGTGTGGTGCGATGTAAAAGAAAGTTGGGATGCAAATGCACATCCAAAATTTAGTGTAGCGGAAATTGTTGAGAAAGTAATATCTGATGTTGAAAACGAGAAACAAGAAACAAGTAACAAAAAACCCATCATCGTTATCACCGGTGGTGAACCTTTGATGCATCATTTAGATGCATTAACCCAGGTATTACAGGAAAAAGGTTTTGAAACAAATATAGAAACATCAGGTTCATCATCTTTAAGTGGTCATTGGAATTGGATTTGTCTTTCTCCCAAAAAATTCAAAGCACCATTACCCGAAATATTGCCTGTAGCTAATGAATTAAAAATTGTAGTTTTTAATAAAAGTGATTTTGATTGGGCTGAAAAATATGCAGCATTAGTAAGCCCTAATTGTATATTATATCTTCAACCAGAATGGGATAAAGCAGCTACTGTAACTCCTTTAATAATTCATTACATTAAAGCAAACCCTAAATGGAGATTGAGTTTGCAGATACATAAGCATATTAATGTACCATAATAAAAGTATTTTCTACCTCAATACTTTCATTTTTACCATTTCAATTCGGGTATCACTTACGTTCAAAATGTCGAACTGATAGTTGTCAATAATAATGCTTTCCTTAGCAGCAGGAATAGCTTCGTGTTTGTCAATTATATAACCACTAAGGGTTTCAGACTCTGTGTCTTCAGAGAAAGTAAGATCAAAGTTTTCTTTAAGATAGTCAAGTTCCAATCTACCGCTAAAAATAAATTCTGATTGACTAATTTGTTTTTCAACAAATTCCTCCACATCATGCTCATCTTTTATTTCTCCAAAAATTTCTTCTAATAAATCTTCCATTGTAATAATGCCAGCAGTGCCGCCAAACTCATCAACAACCCAGGCAATGCTTTTATGTTCTTTGGTAAATTTATTAATCAAATCGGCTGCACCCATACTTTCTGGCACTACAGGAATGGGCAATAAAATTTCTTTAACCGTTGCAGGTTTTTTAAACAAATCCAGTTGGTGGATATACCCTTTTATTTCATCAATACTATCATCATAAACAACCAACTTACTCAGTTTTGTATTTGCAAAGTGTTGTTTAATTTCAGACATGGTAGCGTTAATATCTATCCCTTCAATCTCCGTTCTTGGTACTAAGCACTCACGAATTTTAATAGTAGGCAAGCTCATGGCATTTTTCAACAATTCTTTGCTGTGCTCTGGATTGTCTTCGCTATGTTCTTCATTTTGATTAATGAAATGTTCAAGATCTACGTGAGTAAACGCTTCGGTTTTATTTTTAACATTGATGTTAAACAAATATTTTAAAATCCATTCCGAAACATCTACAAAAAAAGATGCTAATGGTTGTAGCAGTTTATAGAAGAAGTTTGCTACAGGCGAAAAGAAAACCAACAGGGCATCATTTTTACCTCTAAAAATGGCTTTGGGAATAAATTCACCAAAAACCAGTACAACAAGTGTAGATAAACAAGCATCAACAAGCAATTTCAAAAACTGATTTTCTATTTTTAATGGCGACCAGATTGATGCGTGTAATAGTTCTGTAAATAGCAATCCATATAAAACTAAAAAAATATTTAGTCCCACTAAACAACTGCCAATAAACTGTGCAGGTTGCTCCATAAACTTGCCCAGTATAATACCACTGCTTTTTCCCTGCTTTTTCTTAAGCTCAATACTCAAGCGGTTTACACTTACAAAAGCAATTTCATAACCAGCAAAAAATCCAATAAAAATGAGGGTAATTAGTATCCACCCAACTATATAAAGTTCATTCATCGATACGAAAATAAGAAAATGAAATGAAGCAACAATATTAATCAATTACTATATCTTGTTTCTTTGTATCATGTGGGTCAATATTTTTATATATATCAGTTGTTTTTTATTCATTCCCTATAGCATTTTGCTATTGAATTACAGAAAGTGGTTTTTGAAATTAAAAGAATTTGTTGGCACTCAACACCATCAGGCTACCAATTATTTTTCTATCATTATTCCTGCGAGAAATGAGGAAGATAATATCGGCAATTGCCTTCAATCGATTATTTCACAAAACTATCCTAAAGAATTGTTTGAAGTAATTGTAATTGATGATCACTCAACAGATAAAACAGCAGCGATTGTAATACAATTGCAGCAACTACATACTAATATAAAACTATTA
>CANGOT010000100.1 GCA_947455425.1 Chitinophagaceae bacterium
AAGGGTCTTAGCATTAGTGAAGTAAGAAGTTTTTTAGAAGGCACTGCTCCTCACGTTGATATTGTAAAGCTAGGGTTTGGTACTTCTTTCGTTACACCAAATCTTAGAGAAAAAATAGAAGTATATAAAGAAGCTGGGATGCCCATTTATTTTGGTGGTACATTGTTCGAGGCTTTTTTAATTCGTGATCAAATAGATGATTATATAGCTGTTTGTAAAGATTACGGAATTGAATATGTAGAAGTAAGTGATGGTTCTATTACCATTCCTCATGCCGAGAAATGTGGTTATATCGAGAAATTAACTAAGCACGCTATAGTACTTAGTGAAGTAGGTAGTAAAGATGCTGCTCATATTATACCTCCATACAAATGGATTGAATTAATGAAAGCCGAACTTGAAGCAGGTTCCAGCTATGTAATTGCTGAAGCTAGAGAAGCAGGTAATGTAGGTATCTACAGAGGCTCAGGAGAAGTACGAGAGGGTTTAGTACAAGAAATATTAACACAAATTCCAGAAGAAAAAATCATTTGGGAAGCACCACAAAAAGCACAACAACTTTACTTTTTAGAACTCATTGGTTGTAATGTAAACCTTGGCAATATTGCACCACACGAAGTAATTGCTTTAGAAGCAATGCGTATTGGCTTAAGAGGGGATACTTTTTATTTATACTTAGATAAGAAATAATCTTATCATTTTATTATGCCTAAACAAAACATCAGAGCTTTATCGCTGTTGGAAATAGAAACTTATTTCCAACAGCATAATCAACCTAAATATAGGGCTAAGCAATTGCACGAATGGCTATGGCAAAAACATGCCTATAGTTTTGATGCTATGACCAATGTAAGTAAAGAGTTACGGGCCAAACTTGCCGAAGATTTTGATCTGCTTCCTATTACAGTTGACACTACACAATATAGTGCTGACGGCACTATTAAAAGTCGTTTTAGAACCTTTGATGGACATTTGATTGAAGGGGTTTTAATTCCTACAGATGAAAGAAAAACCGCTTGTGTTTCGTCGCAGGTAGGATGTAGTTTAAGCTGCAAGTTTTGTGCAACTGGCACTATGGATAGAAAGCGTAATTTAACCTACGATGAAATTTACGACCAAGTAGTGCTGCTAAACCAACAAAGCCAATCTGGTTACGAGAAAAAACTAACCAATATTGTATTTATGGGTATGGGCGAACCCTTGATGAATTATACTAATGTGCTAAAAGCTATTGAACGCATTACTGCTGAAGATGGATTAGGAATGAGTAATAGAAGAATTACTGTTTCTACTGCAGGCGTTGCCAAGCAAATAAAAAAGTTAGGAGATGATGGTGTAAAGTTTAAACTAGCTGTATCGCTGCACGCAGCAAATGATACCAAGCGAAACGAGATAATGCCAATTAACGAAAGCAATAATATAAAGGCTTTAATAGAAGCTTTGAATTATTTTTATAAGAAGACTGGCAATGAAATAACCTTTGAATATATTTTGTTTAAAGACTTTAATGATTCGCTTAAAGATGCTGATGAATTAATAAAGATTTACCGACAAGTGCCTGCCGATTTGGTAAACATTATAGAGTATAACCCTATTGCCAACTTTGGCTTAGTAAAGCCAGAAGAAGCCACCACAGATGCCTTTATGAATTACCTAGAAAAGCACAGGGTAAATGCAAGATTAAGAAGAAGCCGAGGAAAAGATATTGATGCTGCTTGTGGACAGTTGGCTAACAAAGGATAAAGAGATACATACTGATTTTGATGAATACTATTCAACCATTATCAAAATCAGTATTTATTTAGTTCTCGGTTTAAAAGCTTATAATAATTTCTACTCGCATATTCTTTTTCTTTTCTTCATCGGTTTCTGGAAATCGAACTAGTGGTTTGCTATTACCAACACCCCTATAGCTTAAATGAGTTGAGTCCATTCCTTTTTCTACTAGAAAATCATAAATAAGTTTCGCTCTTTTTTCAGAAAGTTCTTCATAAAATTTTCCACCAGCATTTGTATGCCCGATAATGTCAATATGTTTTGCATTATATGCTTTCAATTGTTTTGCCAATGGTTCTAAATAACCCACAGAATTAGCGTTCACATAGGGCATATCTGGAATAAAGCCGATATTTTCCAAATCAAATTCTATAACACTCGGTTTAGCATTAATTGATGGCTTTTGATCGTCTAAAGAATCGTTTGCTGATTTTAAAATGAAATAAATATCAACCCTCCTGTTTTTATATAAAGGGAAGTACATTTTGTGTTGTTCTCCTTGATAAAGATTTCCTGTAATCGAAGGAAGATTATTTGCCAATAAGTATATACCAACATCAAATGCTCTTTTAAACGACAAAGTGTAATTATCAGCAACAGAACCTATACTATCTGCAAAGCTTTCAATTTTTCGAACTCGTTTAATCTTAGGCAAAACGTTATCTAAAATAATATAATGTTCATCAGTTAATCTAAACTCATTGGTATTATAATATAATGTTACAAGTGTATCTTTATTATGCTGGGCTTTTCCTGTAATATTCAAGATAAATATTATAGCAAAAAACAATTCAAATTTTTGTTTCATAGACCAGAAATTAAGTTAATACAGAATAATAAAGCGACTGCTATTTATCAAGAGCTTTTACCATTTAATATTTTTTAGTGTGACTTTCATAAGAAGTATAGCCAATTATTTTCCCCCAATCAATATGCTAAAATCTTTACTAGATAAATCCAAATTAGGTTTTTCTGGCGTTTCACCAAACTTGCAAGAATTGTTTTTTGGGGTTCTGTCAATTAGCTTTAAATATGGGTCAATGCCAGCAGATATAGGCTTTTCAGCTACAATAAACTCAAACGCTTTTTCTTGTGCATCCATTTTCACTCTGGTAAAAAGCAAAGGTTTCTCCATGTCTTTGTTCTTGTTTTTTTGTGTTGAAAAAATACCAATATCAACATAATCATTCACTTTTGCTTTAGACAAATTGCCTGTACTATCTGCATAAAACTTAGCACTACCAACAGTTAAGGTTACTTTATATGCTGCGTCATTAATCTTTTTATAATCCAGTTTCTTAATATAGTTCTCATACAGTGTAATTTTCTCAAACATATCCGTTACTAAATATTGTAAACTATCTGGAGTAGCTTTTTTGATGTAATCAACAAACTCAATAGAGTTGGTATAAATAGGCCCAGTAAACTTTGTTTTGTTAAGGTATTCTTTAATAGCATTGTTTAATGTTGCTTCTCCTATATAATCTTTTAGTGCATACATTATTACACTGCCTTTATTATAATGGATATATTGTTGATTTTCCACTAACATCAATGGCATTTCACTTTTGCTTTCAAAGGTTCTTCCTTTTAAATATTTATCCATTTCATATTTCAAGAATTTCTTCATTGCATCTTTTCCATATTCTTTTTCCATCACCATCAAAGCACTGTATTGGCTCATTGTTTCGCTCATTAAAACACTGCCCTGAACATCACCTCCAATCACCTGATGAGCCCACCATTGGTGTGCTACTTCGTGTGCTGTAACATAAAAAGGAACATCAATACTTAATGGGTCGTTATCATGAACTTCTGTAATAAAACCAATAGATTCAGAGAAAGGAATCGTATTAGGAAATGATTGTGCAAATGATGAATATCTAGGAAACTCAATGATTCTAATTTGACGATGTTGATAAGGACCAAAATTAGTTGTGTAATAATCTAAAGCTTTCTTCATTCCTTTCATCATTCTATCCAAATTGTATTCATGCCCTTTGTTATAATAAATCTCAAGATTAATATCCTTCCATTTATCTTTTTTCACTTCATAATTTGCACTTAAGAAAGAATAAAAATTAAGAATTGGGCTATCCATTTTATAAGTAAAATAATGTCTGCCATCTTTCACCCAGTCTTTTTGCAAATAACCAGGTGCAATTGCAGTTTGTCCTTCATCAGTGCTAACAGTAGTTTCGAATCTTATCCAATCGGCATCGCTAGAAATATAATTATTCATTCTTGCTACAGAGTCTGTAACCTTTGCCATTCTTGGCTTTGGAGGTAATTTATATTCCTCTCTTGCAGTATTAGAACTTAACTCTTGTTGTTCGCTATAACCAAAACTTGGGAAGTACTTATTATTAATGAATGTTCCGTTATTTACAATTGGTGAGTTTGCTTTATCAAAATAACTATTAGGTTTATACAACATATCAAACTCAAAAGAAATAGAATCATTAGGCTGTAATGGTTGTTGCAGTTTTAAAATTTTAATACCATTGTCTTGGTCATTAAGTACTTCTTTATAAGCAACAGATGGATTTAGTTTAGAATAACTGAAAGCACTTTTTTTACCCCCAATAAAATTAATATAGATACTATCTAATGCAATAGTATGAATGTTCTTTAGAGTATAAACTCCAACAACGTGCAACGATCTCTTTTTTGTAAACATATCAACATTTACAGATGTTGCCACAATTCTTGGTTGAATTAGAGAAGCATATTTTTTAAATTTTTTTTCATTGTCGGCTGTCTTTTTTTCTCCTTCTTTTACAGGAGTATAATCCACAACAACACGTTCTTCATAATAAATAAAAGAGCCAAATAGAACTATTACTAATAAAGAACTTAACAGATATAATTTATATTTTGCATTAAAAAAATACCTGGATAACTTAAATCTTCCAACTATTGATTTTTCTTTTCCTCTTGCATAAAGCGATACCGCTAATAGTCCAAGAAAAACTGCAATACTTGTCCAATACCCTCTAAACACAGGCCATTGAATAAATGTGGATCCATAGCCATTCATGTCTGAATATGGGTCAGATGAGCCCTCGCTATTAAAGGCTAATAAAAACAAATCCCACTCTAATAAACTAAAAACAATTGGAAGTATGACTATAGGAATTAAGCAAAAGAAAAAACCTAAGAACTTATTGCTTGAATATACTTGAACAGATAAAAAAAATCCAGAAAAAACAATACTTGAAGCAAATGATTTTAATATAAAAACTATGTATTGAGAATAATCAATATGGTGAAAGCCACTATACAATTGAATAAAAATACCACATATACAAGCAATAATTGTAAGTAGTGTGTATGCCAATACAAGTCCAATTAATTTTGAAGAAAACAAAGCAGCATTACTAACAGGTGATGCACCAACTAATTCAATCATTTTAGTTTCTCTATCCCGCCAAATAATTGTTCCACTATAAAATATTACAAAAATCATCGCATATAGATCTATTGAACCAACAGCTTGCTCTATAACTTTATATGTAACCATATAAGTTGGTGAATCGTACATAGAATCCATAAACCTCACTATTAGCAACATAGTACCAACTCCTAAAGCACACATTATAATATAAAACAAACTCCTGCTTAACTTTTTAAATTCAAATAATCCCAAATACCAAGTTTGGTGTAGTAGTGCTTTTAAATTAAAAGTCTGTTCAACCTTTGGTAATTCACTTAAACTATTTACTGCAGTAGGCGGCAATGCTGTATCAACATCCTTTCTTTTAAATAACTGCAAAGGCTGTAAAAATTGTGAGAAGCTAAAACCGTAATAACTAATAGCCGTTATCAGCAATGCAATACCAACCCAAATTAATCTATTGTAAAGTAATGCACCTGTTAAAGGAATTAAATTCTCATTGCGTTCTGCAGGACTCCAATATTGTGCAATTAGTCCAAAAGCTCTACTACCACTAGGTTCTAATAAAGCAGCAAGCATTTTATTTTCAATATCAGAAGATATAGTTCCTGTTGCTATTTGCAAAACCATCAACACAATAGCAACTATATAAGCCATCATTGTGCTCCGCAAAAATGTAGTGAGCGAAAAGAAAATTATACCCAATAAAAAAACATTAGGAACTGTAAATAATAAAAAGGGTTGAATGAAATTAATCAACTTAAACTCGCCTACATAGCTTGAACCAATGCCATGCAATGTGCCTAAATAATATCCTAAAAGCAATCCACTAAAAACAAAAATGGCTAATAAAAAAACGCTTAAAAATCTGCCAAAAAAATAACTAGCTTTTGTTATGGGCTTTGTAAAAAAAAGTGGGTGTGTGTTATATTGATAGTCTTTCTGAATAGCTGTTGCCATAATAGAAATTAGCAAAACATTGGTCATTAAACCAAACAAGCTACTGCTAGTACCAAGTAAAATTCCAGCAATACTTGTTGCCGAATTTAAAACAGTATTACTATCGCTTCTTGTTGTTTCAAACGCACCAGTTACGGCTAATCCTATCATTAAGGTTAGCAAAAACAAAATGCTAAAATATATATAGGTAGATGGTTTCTTTAAGCCCATCTTAAATTCAAATGAAAATATCTCTTTAAACATAAAAATTATTGATTAATGATAGTGATTAGTTTTTAGCAGCTACTGTTAAATGATTAAACATTTAATACTATAACTATTTCCCAATGTTGGAGAAATATACATCTTCCAGTGTAGCATCAATAGCTGCAAAAGCATTAGAAGGTTGCTCTTTAGCAAACACATGAACAATTATTCTGCCTTCATTAATATGCTGTGATATTACATTAAACTGTTGCTTGTAATTCGCAATTTCATCCTTACTAATAGTAGCTTCCCATATTTGTCCTTGCAATGCTTCAACAGTTTGTTTTGGTGTACCTTCTAACAAAATTGTTCCTCTATTCATCACCACCATTTGATTGCACAATGTTTTAACATCATCAACAATATGGGTAGATAAAATAACAATCACCTGCTCGCCTATCTCACTTAAAATATTATGAAATCTGTTGCGTTCTTGTGGGTCTAAACCTGCTGTGGGTTCATCCACAATAATTAATTTAGGATTACCCAATAAAGCCTGTGCTATACCAAATCTTTGTCGCATACCACCACTATAATCACTAACATTTCTTTTTCTCACCTCATATAAATTAGTTTGCTGCAACAAAGCATCTACCATTTGTTTGCGTTCTGTTTTATTGCTAATACCTTTCAAAATTGCAAAATGATCTAATAAAGCAATAGCAGAAACTTTTGGATAAAATCCAAAGTCTTGTGGCAAATAACCAAGTACTTTTCTTAACTCATTTTTTTGATTTACGGCATCAATATCCCCTAAAAATATACTGCCACTATCGGCATTTTGCAAGGCTGCAATGGTTCTCATTAAAGTACTTTTGCCAGCACCATTGGGGCCCAGTAAGCCAAACATTCCTTTATCAATTGTTAAGTTAATATTGTTTAATGCTTTAACCCCATTACTGTAAGTTTTGTTTAGGTTGTTAATTACAAGTTGCATATCTGATTATTTTTTTTAATAATATTTTTTATTACTTTTTCGGTACAAAAAAATTGCATTTATTGCATAGTTATCTAATTCGAAAGTATGATTTATATAATTACTTTTTCTTTTTAACTCACAGGTTTTATTTTTTTACAGCTTCTGATTCAAACTTTAGAAAAATAAAAAAACTTATGAAGTTATAGGCAAAAGGAACTGACTCACAAAACTGATTTAAATTGAATTCAATTTTTAGGTTCTTAAATATTAATAAAAAAACCTCTAAAGCGTTTGTTTGCTCTAGAGGTTTTAAAAACAGCTGCGTTCAATAAAAAATTAGAAACTTCTTTTAATTCTAAATGAACCAGTTATAGGTTTAGTATTTGTGGTGCCAGGAACTAATAAATTTCCTGTAAATGTTCCAGCAATATATTGACCAGTATTTCCATATTCTGTAATACTTACAGTTACAGATGCTGCAGATATATTATTAGATGTAGTGTAAGTTCCTGTTGCCGATTGCAAGTTAACATTCAACTTAAACGTACCTAACCCCAAACCATTAAAATTGCTATTAAAACTGGTGTAATTGGGTGAAGTTGAAAATCCAGATATATAAGTTAAATTTTGTTGATATGCTTGTAATGAATCGCCACTATATGTTACTCCATCAAAAGTA
>CANGOT010000101.1 GCA_947455425.1 Chitinophagaceae bacterium
AACTGCTATGAAATTATTCCACCACTAATTTCTTAGTAGTCTTTGCTTGTTCTGTAATGATACTTACCAAGTAAAATCCTTTGCTTAAATTAGAAATATCAAAGGTGTTATTGCCCATACTCAATGCTTGTGTTTTTACTAGCTTGCCATACAAATCAGTAATAACAATACTTCCAGTACCCATTAACGTTTTAAGGTTTAATCTAATAAATGTTCTAGCTGGATTAGGATACATTATAAATTCATTACTACTTACTAATTGCTCGTTACTATTTGCTTCTTTATGCCCAGGACAAGCTACCACTGTTCCAACTACACTTCTACTGTTGCTGCAACCATTTACAGTTACGGTATATACCACAGAACCTGAACCAATACCTACAGTACTAGCTATCCCTGCATTGGTTACCGTTACAACAGCACTATTGGTAGTGCTCCATGTTCCACCTGCAGGATTACCAGCCAAGTTAAAGGTTTTATTGTTGCAATATTCAGTGGCTGGTATAGCAAACGCTTGTGGATTCACTGTATTACCTACTGCATAACCTACTGAAGGAACTGCAGGTATTCCATACACTGGCAAGTTCGAAGTTGCAGCATTGCTGCAGCCATAAGCATTGGTTACAGTGTATTTAATAGTGGCCGTGCCTTGATATTTGCCCGTTACAACACCTGTTAATGAATCTATTGTTGCATTGCTAACATTACCACAACTCCAGATGCCATTTGGTGTGGCATTGGTTACAGTGGCTGTTGCTCCTTTACAAACACCTGTTGCTCCACTTATAACTGCTGGTGTGGCCATAGGTGCCACTGTTACTATTGCTATTGCTATTGATTTGCAACCATTGCTGCCAGCTTTAGTATACGTCATTGTTGCTGTGCCGGCTCCTATTGCAGTTGCAGTACCAGTTGCTCCTGCTGCAGTTGTTACAGTAGCAACCGATGGATTGTCTGTTGTCCATACACCTCCTCCATTGGTATTACTATTATAAATTTGTCTGGTTCCACCAATGGTGCAAATGATGCCTCCTGTTGATACACCAATATTTGGTGCAGATTTTACTATTACTACTACTTTATTACTATTGACAGTTGCTGTAGTTTGGCAAATATTATTCGTCGTTAATACACAGCTTACTGTATCGTTATTGGCAAGCGTTCCAGGTGCTGCTATATAAGTTGAGCCATTGCTTGCCCCTATGATAGCTACTCCATTTTTCTTCCACACAAAACTTGGTGATGCTCCACCATTTAATGGTGTTGCAGTAAAAGTTATCGTTCTTCCTACACACACATTATTGGTATCGGCTATAATGCTTACACTTGGGGTAACTGGCGTTGCCACTGTTAAATTTAAAGTAGCTGCACTATCACTACCACAAACGTTGTTTAAATGTGCTATTTGTGTGCCTGCTGCATTAAATGTTAACCCATTCCAACTATATGGTAAAGAACTTGAACAAATAGTTAAGTTGGTAGATGAAGTAGTAGGGCTACAAGCAATTGTAGTTACAACGGGTGTTACATTTGAATAGCCACCTTGTCCTGTTACACTTGCTTTATCAGCTCGAACTCTGTAGTAATATGTAGTGCTAGCAGATAATCCTGTTACTGTTTGAGAAGTGCCAGATACGCTTAATCCATTATATCCACTCACAAAAGAACTGAATGAAGCACTTGTAGAAACATCTAATAAATAATTATCAGCAGTGCCGATTGCAGGAGCAGTCCAATTTGCTGTAAAGCCAGTAGAAGTAACACTTGTTGCTGCTGTTGCTGTTGGTATTACCATTGCATAGCTTTCTACCCAATTGCTGGTGCACCCAGCTGTTAATGCAAAATTGTATAATGTTCCGTTTCTTGAATTATTAGAAAGATCAGTAACGGTTGTTATTCCTGTGTTTGTTGCACAAGACACTCCATTATCAAAATTATAGTAAAGAACCAAACTTGCAGGTACAGCTGTAGATGTAGTATATGCGTCTGCTTGTATTTGAGATTGTGTTAATGCAGTACTGTAAAAACGAAATTCATCTATTTTGCCACTAAAGAATCTATTTTGTGTATGGGAACCAATATTAAAATCTGTTGGTGTTTTAGGGTTTGTGGCTGATGTAGAAAATACTAGCACTCCATTAACATAAGTATTGCTAACACCACCACTCCTTGTAATGGCTATATGATACCATTTGTTTGTTGTTAATGTGTAGTCAGTATTGTACGCTGCAACACTAGGATGGTTGTAAAATAATGTTCCAGAAGCATCAATCGTCATATTAACCCCATCAGAAACTAAAGTATTGTCATAACCATAAGTAAAAATGCCTTTATTACCTCCAGCAAAAGAACTTGGATTAATCCAGGCTTCCATTGTAAAATTATTAATGTATATAAATGGAACAGATGCTGAAACATAATCATTAACTCCATCAAAATTTAAAGCATTGCCTGGAGGTGTATAGGTAACGGGTGTTATGGCACCATATCTTGCTACATAATTTTGACTGCTACCATTTACAAAATTACCTACAGCATAAACATTGCCATTAACATCGCAACAAACTGAGTTAATACGACCATTTGCAGATAGTGCATTCGTACCACCCAATTCGCTCCAGCTACTACCATTAAACTTGGCTACATAACAGTTACCACTACCATTAGTGAAATTACCCGCTGTGTAAACATTATTACTAGCATCCACGAAAATACTAGCTATATAACGGCTAGGACCGCCACTAGCTAATAAACTATTTAAACCACCCAACTCGCTCCAAGTGCTTCCGTTGTATTTAGCAACATATCTATTATCGCTACTATTTGCAAACCAGCCTGCAGTATAAATATTGCCATTAGCATCGCTACTAAGTGTGGCAATCGTTCCATTAGTAGCACCCACTGATGGAGCGTTAAAGCTACCACCTATCGAAGTCCAACTAGTACCATTATATTTTACAATATAATTATGACCAGTTCCATCAGTAAAGTATCCGCCTGCATAAACATTGCCATTGCCATCGGTACAAATTGCGTAAATATCGTTGTTGATGCCCATAGAATTTGCTCCACCCAGTTCGCTCCAGCTACTGCCATTATATTGGGCTACATATCTTTTACCACTAGCATTTGTGAAGCCAGCACCACCACCCGCATAAATGTTGTTGCCACTTACAGCAAGTGCGTAAATAATACCATTGGATCCAAGTGCATTGGCACCTCCCAACTCACTCCAACTACTGCCATTGTATTTTGCTACATAAAATTTATTACTACTATTTTTAAAAGCACCAGCTACATAAACATTGCCATTGCTATCTACAGCAATGCAGTTAATAACGCTATTTGCAGCAAGTGCGTTTACACCACCTAATTCGCTCCAACTACTGCCATTGTATTTAGCGACATAACATTTACCACTGCTATTGCTTAAAGCCCCTGCAACGTAAATATTACCATTACCATCTACAGCACTGCAATTGATATTGCCATTGCCTGTAAGACTATTGCTGCCACCTAATTCGCTCCACTGTGCATTTAAACTTACCATGCCCATAAATACCAATAGAAAAAGTGTTAAGATTTTTTTCATAATTTTTATTTTATGTTTTTAATAATTGGTGTAAAACTGTTACAACTTGAAATTGCTTTTTTTGTGTTGGGACTAAAGAATATGTTTTTTGTAGATGAACCTACTTTTTCTGTGGATGAAATAATGTTTTACCCATACAAACAAGTCTGTTTACCCTAATTGCTTGAAGGGAATTGCATTAAAGTTTCCACTTTACCCTAATTGCTTGAAAGAAATTGCACCAAAGCTTCCACTTTGCCCTAATTGCTTGAAAGGAATTGCATCAAAGTACTCACTTTACCCTAATTGCTTGAAGGGAATTGCACCAAAGCTTCCACTTTGCCTTAATTGCTTAAAGGGAATTGCACCAAAGCTTCCACTTTGCCCTAATTGCTTGAAGGGAATTGCATTAAAGCACTCACTTTGCCATAATTACTTGAAGGGAATTGCACCAAAGCTTCCATTTTGCCTTAATTGCTTGAAGGGAATTGCATTAAAGCACTCACTTTGCATAATTGCTTGAAGGGAATTGCATCAAAGCTTCCACTTTACCCTAATTGCTTGAAGGGAATTGCATTAAAGGTTTTTGTATATTTATTTTCACGGCAACTTACCAATTCAATTTGTGGTTGCATTTACTTTTACACAGGATGAAAACCTTATAACTACAACAAACAAAAAGCCCCTTAAAACATTTACGCTTTAAAGGGCTGTTAATTAACCCCTCATTTAATTAACTATTATTGAATTACATTTTTAAATTATATTGATGCTGCCTATTGCCACGGATATTTAAAGGTGCTTATCTTTTATTAGAAGATGAAATTGCAGCAACGCTTCGTTATTTTTTTGGGTTTGGTGATGAAGAGTCATTTTTTGTGGATGAAGCTACTTTTTTTGTGGATGAAAAGAAAAATAACAATGTTTAAAGGCTAAACTTTGCAATGCTAAACAAATACGCTAATGCATCAAGATAGTTTACAAGAAATAGAGATTTTAATCATTGAAGATGATCCCATCACTGCTGATAGTATGAGCCTGATGCTAAAAGAATTTGGCTTTGCTGTAAAGGGTATTGCACACACGCTTGAAGCAGCCATAAGCTTTTTAAATAAAGAACATTTTGATATTGCATTAGTAGATATTGAATTGAATGGAACCCGAAGTGGAATTGAGATTGGGACGATGATTAACAACCTTTACCGTTTACCATTTATTTTTATTACAGGTATTTCTGATGCAGCAATTATTACAGAAGCAGTAAAAGCAAACCCTGCAGCATACTTAGTAAAACCTCCCAATGCTGCTACCTTGTTTGCTTGTATTCAAACAGCTATTCAAAATTTTAGTAATAAACAAACAGGTTCGTTGCAACAACATCCAGCAGCAGATTTCTTTTTTATTAAAACAAGAAACAAATTAAAACGCGTGGAGTGGAAAGATGTGGTGTTATTATCTAGTGCTGATAACTATACCGTGCTTACGTTTCAAGATAAATCGGAACACTATGTTCGCAGCTCTTTGGCTATGACTTTAAAATTTCAGGTGCCTAAACATTTGCAAGAAAGTTTTTTGCAAGTAAACAGAAGCGAAGCCGTACAAATAAATTGTATTACAGAAATTGATGAAGATGAAATAACAACACCTATAAGAAAAATAACTATTACAAAAGCATATACCAAAGAGGTGAAACAGAGATTGAATATAGTTGGATAGTGGCTAATGGACTAATTTGCTAATTTGCTAATATACCAATAGGAAGTTGCACAGTAAAGCAAGTTCCGCTACCCTCTTCACTACTTACCAATATTTTTCCATCGTGTGCTTCTATGATTTGTTTACAAATAGATAAGCCTAATCCATTAGACTTTTCGTTATTAGTGCCTCTTCTTTTTACAGTGATGGAAGCTGTAAAAAGTTGTTGAATAATATTTAGCGGAATACCAACGCCACTATCTGTGATACTAATTTCAATTTGATGTGGTTGTTGTCGAATGTTTACAATAACATTTTTACCTATAAAACTAAACTTAACAGCATTGTCTATTAAGTTAGTAATCACTCTTTGCATTTTTCCGGCATCTGCAAGCACAAAGTAGTTTTCATTTGGAGCTTCCAATAGAATGTTTTGCTGCTTTGCTATGGCTTTATAACGCAGATAATCTATTGCTTGTTCCGCTAATTTTTTTATATCAACTTTTATTTTATTAATTACTAAACTGCCCTCTTGCATTTGATTTACTTCTAATAAATCATTGATTAAAGTTAATGAATGAACTGCAGCTTGTTGACTTGTTTTAAGTATTTGTTCTTCCTCTTCGCTATGTTCATATTTTACTTGGGCAATATCTAAAAAATTGGCAATAGCACCAATAGGATTTCGCAAGTCGTGGGCAACAACGTTTAGTATTCTATCCTTGTCTTTATTTGCTTTTTCTAAAGCAGATTTTTGCAGGTTTACTTGTTCATTCAACTGCTTTGTTTTTTTAAAGCTTCTATACACTATAAAAGCAACAATGCCTGCAAGCAAACAAGCAATAGCAACAACCCATAAATACACCCTATTTAGATGATTATCTTTTTGCAAAACAGTAATTTGAAACTGTTGTTCTTTGTCTTTTAATTCTTTGGTAATATTTGTTTCGAGATATCCATTTTTTACAAGGTTAACAGAGTCACGCATTACAATAAAATCTCTATAGTACTTAATTTCTTGTTCAGCATTTTTTGTATTTTGATGATAGGCTGCCATCATTTCTAACCATCCCAATTTTGCTTCCGAATTTGGCAAAGTATCAAGTCCATTTTTTAATTGATCAAGGCTTTGTTTCATCCCAAAAAAGTTCTTTTGTTTTAACTGTACTCTTGCAAGTTGTTCCTCACAAAGCTGTGCATCTTTTTTTTCAGACCCCTTGGTTGTATTCAAATAAATAGCTTCTTTATATAATGATTCTGACGAATCTAGTTGGTTTTGTAGTGCATAAACTTTTGCCTTATTACCCAGCACAACACCTCTACAAGTAGCATATCTTATTTTGCAATTATTGCTGTCTTTAGACGATGTATATCTATACTTTTCAATGGTTTTTAATGCTAAGTTGTAGTAGTAAGAAGCACTATCCAATTTATTGAGTTTTGTGTAGCAAAGTGCAATATCATCCAAGTTTTGTTGCTCATCACTAATATCCAAATTGGGGCAGGTTTTTATGCAAGCCAATCCTTCTAAATAATTACTTTTCGCACTCTCATATTGCTTTTGTTGATATAAAATATATGCGATGTTTCCAATCAAGTAAAATCGCCCTACACAATCACGATGTTGTTCTGCTATTTGCTTTGCTTTAAAAAAATCTTGATAGGCTTGTGCAAAATTATTTAAACCTAAGTAACCATTACCTCTTGATAGATAAGCAAGACTATAATCGTAAGATACTAGTTCTTGAAGTTTATTTTGTTCAATAATATTTATTATGGTATCTGCACAGTTAATACCCAATTGATAATTTTTCAAGTTATTACTAATCCAAGAAAGATTGTAGTAATAAAATTTATCAAGCCATATTGTTTTATGTTTTTCTTTATGATAAAGAGAATCTATTAATCTTACACTATTAATAAAATCAATCCTTTCCAAATATGGCTTCAAAAAAATATGTTCATAAACACTATCTACCATTTCTTTATAGCGTTTATCGGTGTAAGAATTATTATTTGAACAAGAAGATGTACACAAAAAAATTATGACAATTATTAGTGCTGTAAATTTTGAGTAAATACATTTAAACATTGCTGCTAAAGTATGAGTTACTACTGACTTATTTGATAAAACTTAAATAGGATTAGACTCAATAAAAAAGCAACCGATGCTTTAAAACATTGTAGGTTTTGCCAATTGTTGTATGCCATTCACAACTAGCCACTATTCCATTATGAATTCAATTAGCCAATTTTGTAGAATGGAGAAAAATTATCATCACTCATTCGTTATCCTTCGTTGTATCTCGCAAGCAAGACCCAACAAAAGACCAGGCAACGCCTATCTTAAGTTATACCCAAGTTAAGCAGCATCTATATTCATATAGCAGCAATTATTTTGCACACACTTAGTGATACAAAGTTTACTATCATAATTCATCTTAAATTAAATATAATCAATACTGTTTATATCAACTCTCTGGCTACAAGAGTAAAAGATAGTAGATAATAAACACTATAAACCTTCCAAACCTTAAATTTGCATTCAATTTAAAAAAGCAAGTATGAATTTTAATCTGTCTCAAATCCCGAATCGCACACCAAAACCTCGTCAAAGTGGTCTTACTATGGTTATGGATAAGGGTCTTAGCATTAG
>CANGOT010000102.1 GCA_947455425.1 Chitinophagaceae bacterium
ATAATTTTCTTTTCTCTGAGATGTCGATTTTATATCCGGCATGAAGCGATAAACTCACCGCTGGTATTACTTCTGCCAAGCCTATTAAACCTATTGCCAAAGGATTGTTGGTTAATTCATACATCCAATATCCCACAAGAGCACCCATCATTCTTAAAGCCATAATAAATAAAAATCTTCCACACATTAAATTGCGGAATTCAGGAATTCTCATAGCCAGAAAAGAATCTGTTTTTGATGCTTGTAGTTTCATTTATTGTGGCAAACTTAATGTCAATTCCATAAACAAAGAGGAGTTTTAATAATGTTGATAGGTTACTATAGAATCCTTTTTTGTTTAAATGAAATAAATGATTCATTATTGTACAGCCTAATTTCACAGGATGTCTCAGATAAAAATTTCTACAAGTTTAAATATTGATTTGGAGTTTGATTTAGCTCCATTTCATAAACGTTTTTTTGCCTGGTTGGTTGATGTAATAATACTTGTTTTTTATGTTATTATTATCAATAAAGTTTTATCTTGGTTTAAAATTTTAGAATATGATGGAACTGCTAATAGTCAATGGCTTTCTTTGATTTTGTTCTTGCCGATAGCAATGTACCCTGTGGTACTCGAGTACACAATGAAAGGTCAAACTATTGGAAAAAAGTTATTGCAGATAAGGGTGATTAATGAAACAGGTGGGGATGCAACTATCAGTCAATATTTATTAAGATGGTTGTTGAGGATTGCAGATTTTATGATGATTATTATGATACTGCTTCTTGCAATGCTTCGGATGCAATATATTTTTATGATGTTGTTTACGTTTGCATTGGCAGTAACAGATGTAATGTGTGTAATATTAACAGCCAAAAGCCAACGGTTGGGAGATATGGCTGCAGGAACAATTTTAATTAGTACAAAAACAAAAAATATTTTGAATGAAACAGTGTTTATGGATGTAGAAGAAACATATCAGGTATCTTATCCTGAGGTGATGAAGCTATCAGACAGAGACTTGAATACAATTAATACTATTTATAATAATCTCAATAAGAAACCAGATTATGCTTTGGCAAATAATATCGCATTTAAAATTCAGTCTGTATTGAATATAACAACCAAGCAGGAAGCTACTGATTTTATTGAAACAGTTTTAAAAGACTATAATTTTTTGAGTACGAGATAAAAAATTATCGCGTAGCTGCAAATGCAAATAAGGCAACTAACGCAATTACTATAATTACCGAAACGATAATCATTAAGATTCCTGTAATGAGGTAATAACGTCTTAAATTGCTAAAACTTTCAACAAGAGTTCCTTCATCATTCGTATTCAATGCAACCGACAGTTTTGTTGCAAAGTTTAGTAAAAGAATATTTAAGAATACACCAATTGCCGTGCTTATTAAAGTTCCAAATAAGTTATCGCCTTTTATACCACTAATAAGTGACAGACCACCACTGACAAACCCACAAATTGCACAAAGTTTAGCCCAGGTAACAATTGTAAACATATTGTTACGTAGTGAAGGTGTAACTGATAAGTTAAATATTTCAGATTGATTTTGTTCCATGATAATGTTTATTTAAGGATTGAAAATAGTGAGATAACTACTCCAAGAATAGTGATAATTCCTGTGATGATTAAAAAGGTTTTGTAGGAGTTAAATGCTTTTTCTAAGGCATTTTGATCTTGATCATTAGTAGCTTTAACTAGGTTAGAACCAAATTTGTACACTAATCCATAATAGGCAGCTACCAAACCAAAAATGATAGAAAAAGCTATGATTACAAGCATTTTTGCACTACCACTAAATGCAGAAGAGAATGCATCTGATTGATTCATCGGCATAAATTTATACATTAAATCTATAAGCTTAGAACTAAAGAAAACTAAAATTAAAAATAGTATTCCAATCATTGACCAAATAGTAATTGCACAGAATTTGGCCCACTTGCCTGTGGCATTTAATTGAGTAGCAGTTGTGCCATCAATATTCAATTCGAATAAGGACATGTTTTCTTGTTGTTCCATAAACAGTTTATTTTAGTTTGCTAATGTATGTGAAATTTTAATTCTTATTACTTTTATATCAATTATCTCAATACTTAAGTTTGCAGCATGTTAAATGTGTTATCTATTGTGCCTTATAATTTTCTACCATCAAAAATGGGTGGGCAAAAGTGTATAGCATTTGGCAACAAATTTCTTTCGCAATATGTAAACTTAACTTGTGTAACTGTAGCAAATAATGATGTTACCAAGGCTGATTATGATGTATTGAATATTTTGAGCAATAGTCAATTAAGGTATATCAATATTTTTTATTTCTTTAAGCTCAAAGAAATTATTAGGCAAAAGAAAATTACACATATTATTATCGAGCATCCATACTATGGTTGGCTTGGTTATTTGATTAAAAAAATATGTAGGGTAAAACTAATCGTTCGTTCACATAATATAGAAGCACTTAGATTTAAAAGTATCAATAAATGGTGGTGGAAAATTTTATGGCATTATGAAAAATTTGTTCATAAAAATGCTGATATGAGTTTCTTTATAACCAATTTTGATAATGATTATGCTGTGTCAAATTTCCATCTCAAAGCTTCTCAATGTAGTGTTATAACCTATGGCTTTGATTTAAAAGCAGCACCATCAAAGGACGAAAAACTAATCTCAAAAAAATGTATATATAAACAATATAATTTAATCAATAATGAAACTATTTTGTTCTTTAATGGCACGCTTTCATACAAACCCAATATTGATGCTTTAAATGTTATTTTAGAAACTATTAATCCAATACTCTTAAAAAATTCCGCTTTAAAGTACAAAATCATTGTTTGCGGACAAAACCTGCCAGAAAGCTATGATAATCTTAAGTCTTATAAAGTAAAAAATATCATATATGCAGGCTTTGTTGAAGATATTGCTACTTATTTCAAAGCAACTGATATATTTTTAAATCCTGTTATTGAAGGTGGTGGAATTAAAACAAAAATAGTTGAAGCTTTAGGAAACAATGCATCACTAGTTACCACTAAAAGTGGAGCAATAGGTATTCCTATAAACCTCACAGCAAATAAAATGATAGTTGTTGAAGATAACGATTGGCAGCAATTTACCCAAGCAATTCTAGAAGTTGATATTCATCAACGAATTTCAACTAGCTACTTTGATTACTTTTATTGGGGTAATATTGCAAAAAAAGCTAGCATGGCTTTGGAGCTAATTTAATTTTGTTCAATTTTTTACTTACATCTCCCTACATTTGCACCCTTATTAAAATAATTGTACGGCAAAATCCGTACAGCCTTAAACAAAAAATTATGAAAAAAGGTATCCATCCAGAAAGTTATCGTTTCGTTGTATTTAAAGATATGAGTAACGGAACTTCTTTTTTGAGCAAGTCAACTGCACACTCAAAAGAAACTATTCAATGGGAAGACGGAAATGAATATCCATTGCTTAAAGTGGAGATTTCAAACACTTCTCATCCATTCTACACCGGTAAAAATGTATTGGTTGATACAGCTGGACGTATTGACAAGTTCAAAAAACGTTACGCTAAAAAAGACTAATTACAATAATATTGTAGTTAATAAAAGTCCCGCTTATGCGGGATTTTTTATTTTTAATATTCATCTACGCAACTATCAACTTTTGTAGAAACTCATGTATAAACTACTACTTACTTTATACTTTATTTGCTATGCTTGTTATATTTTTTATACACGAGAGCCAGATTATTTTGATGGAGAAACAACACAAGCAGTTGTGACATTGAATAATAAAACGAGTAAAGCAACTGCAAGTTACAATGTACAAGGCAAGCAGTATTTTATCGATGCAAACTATCCTCTAAGAACAATTGAAAATGGCGAAGTAATAACTATTATTTACAATCCATCAAAACCAGAAGTGGCTGCTGTATATAGTTTCTGGGGATATTGGTTAACATGGGGTGAACTGTGCTTTTCTATTATAGCATTATTTATATCATATCAGATAGCTGTTTCAATTACTAGCAATCCAACAGCTGAATCTTTGAAGGAGCAACAAACAATTGATGATACGCCTAAAGCTAAATATGAATTTTGATACTACTTTAAAGTTGTTTTTAATCCATATTTTTTTACTAAATCTTCATTAGCTGTTTCGCAATCTTTAGCTGCTGTTTCAATTTCATACAATTTTGGCTGCACAATTTGTGTAAGCTTATCTAGCTTGTGTTCAATTTTTAAATCCAATACTTCTATAAAGTCTTTAAATTCTTTGTCGCAAGCTTTACTGAATATATCAATTGATTTACCTACTTTATTTTTATAATCTATTTCTGCATCTACTTCTTTCACCGATGCAATAATTCTCATTCTTTCTGTAGAGGCTTTTTTAGCATCAGATAGTAGTTGTGCAAGTTCTTTTGTATCAATCATTGCATTATTATCAATACTAACTTTTGTAACAGCTTCGGTTGCTTTACTTAAGAATAGATGTTGTGGTTCGTAATTCGAACCAAACGATTCTTGAATGGTTGCATAAAAAATAGCAACTTCATTTGGGTTTGCTTTTGTTTTTTGTTTACATGAAGGTAAAGTAAATGCTACAAAGGCAATCAATAAATACTTATACATATTTTTTTGATGTCAAAGCTAAGCAATGATTTGTTTATCGGTTGTGACAAGTTCAAAAATAGAAATAAGTGAAATTAAATTTTAATGCTTTTGCCATTTTTTCAATGAGTCTGAATGAAAATAGATTTTAAATGAAGTATCCTTCCTTAAGCGATTATTAAAGTTTGGTAGTTTTCTTATTGGCATGGTAAGTTTGCCGTTGTCTGATATAGTATTGGGCATTTGATGGATACTTGGATTACTTTCATTCGTATTCAAATAGAGCATGTTATCGTGCTGACTCTTCTTTACATCAAATCCATTATTTGTTGTTGAAATGGTTGAATCTTCATTATTTCCGATTCTCTTTTGGGAAGCCTCATGCTTTTGTTGCTCTTTACTTTTAGGATGATAGATTGTATCAATGAATATTGTTTTTTTTGATTGTCCAAATGAATGAACTGAAACGAATGTGGTTACGGTAAAAGCAAGAATTAGTTTTCTCATAAAAAAGGTATTAAATAATTTAAAAAACAAGATAGACCACCAGCCAAATAACTGCTAGATTCAAAAAGAAATAATATTACATAAATATTTGTTTGTTTTTTTAAAATGAACAAATGTTTTAAACTGTTTTAAATAAATCGTAAAATTCCTTTAGGTTTGTGCAATGCACTCGTTTAAAGAATTATCGCAACTTTTTTCAAAGCATTTTGAACAAAATCATTTTCCTGCACAGCCAGTAAATTTATATGAACCTTGCCAATATTTTTTGCAAATAGGAGGGAAGAGAATTCGTCCTGTTTTAACTTTATTAGGCAATGAACTGTTTGCAGAAATAAATCAAGATGCTTATGCTGTAGCTACTGCTATTGAGCTCTTTCATAACTTCACACTCATTCACGATGATATGATGGACGCTGCATCTTTAAGGCGTGGAATGCAAACGGTGCACACAAAATACAATAGCAATATTGCTTTATTAAGTGGTGATGTGATGTTGATTAAAGCATATGATTACATTGCTAAGATTCATCCAGATTATCTTGCAAGAATTCTAACATTGTTTAATAAAACTGCTGCAGAGGTTTGTGAGGGACAACAAATGGATATGGATTTTGAGCAACAAGAAACTGTTTTGCTTGAAGATTATATTAAAATGATTGGTTTGAAGACTTCTGTATTGCTTGCAGCTGCCTTACAAATTGGTGCTATCATTGGTGGTGCAAGCGAGGGAAATTGTAATCATCTTTATCAATTTGGGTTAAATCTTGGTATTGCTTTTCAGATTCAAGACGATTACCTAGACGCTTTTGGAGATCCAGAAAAGTTTGGTAAAGAAATCGGTGGCGATATAAAACAAAATAAAAAAACATTTTTATTTCTCCATGCTTTAGATATTGCTAATGCAGATCAAAAGAAACAAATAGAGCATCTGATAAGCACCAATCCTAATAATAAAGTAGACCAGATGCTTAGCATATTTGAAGCTTGTAATGTAGGTGATTGGGCAAATGAATTGAAAGAAAAATATTTTCAGGCGGCAATGAAGCACTTAGATGATATTGCAGTTACATCAATGCGTAAAAAGCCCTTGGTTGAATTGGCCAATTTTTTAATTGAAAGAGAAAGTTAGAAATTAGCAAATTAGCCATTCTGCCAATTTGCTAATGATTGAAATATTTGTTGAAATAATTATATACACCAACAGCTTAATTAGCATATTTGCTAATGAGCATATTAGCTAATTATTATGAGTTCATCAATCTTTAGAACAAAGAATATTGATAAAATTGTTGCCGATGCTGCTGCTAATGCAGATGGACATTCAATAGGGTTATCACGTGTACTTACTTTAAAAGACTTGACTTTTTTTGGCATTGCTGCAATTATTGGTGCAGGAAGTTTTAGTAGTTTAGGAGGAGCCGTTTTTAATGGCGGCCCTGGTGTAATTATTCTCTTTATAATTTGTGGAATAGCTTGTGCATTTACTGCGTTTTGTTATAGCGAATTTGCTAGTAGAATTCCTGTTGCAGGTAGTGCATATACTTATGCCTATGCAAGTTTTGGTGAATTGTTTGCGTGGATCATTGGTTGGGCTTTGGTAATGGAATATAGTGTTGGAAATATTTATGTTGCATTTAGTTGGAGCGACTATTTTACTTCCTTTTTAGATAAAATACATATTCATCTTCCCGATTATTTTACCTGTAGTTATGCTGAAGCTAAAGGGGCTTATGAAAAGTTAGGGACATTGAATAATGCAGACAAATTAACCTTTCTTTCCAGTAAAGCAAATGCTGAGTTAATAGCAGCTTGGAATACCTCCACAACAATTGGTGGCATTAGACTAATTGCAGATTTACCAGCACTCATTATAAATTTCCTAATCACTTATCTTGTTTATCGAGGTATCAAAGAAAGTAGAAACTTTAGCAATATCATGGTGATATTAAAGTTAATAGTTGTTGCTTTAGTGATTATTGTTGGAGGTTATTTTATTATTCATAATGGGCTAAGTTTTAACTGGCATCCTGCAAATTCAAAAGGCGAACACACTTTTATGCCGAATGGATTTAGTGGTGTAATGGCTGCAGTTAGTGGTGTTTTCTTTGCTTACATTGGCTTCGATGCAGTTAGTGTGCTGGCAGAGGAAAGTAAAAATCCACAAAGAGACTTACCAAGAGGAATGATTTTAAGCCTGGTGATTTGTACCATTGTGTATATACTACTTACGCTTGTTTTAACTGGTGCTGTTGTATATTCTAAATTTGAAAATGTTGGCGATCCTTTAGCATTCATTTTTGAGAAAGGCAATTTAGATGTAGGTTGGATGCAGTTTCTTGTAGCTATTTGTGCTGTTATTGCAATGACAAGTGTATTGCTTGTTTTTCAAATGGGGCAACCACGTATTTGGATGAGTATGAGTCGCGATGGTTTGCTGCCAAAGGTTTTTCAAACAATTCATCCCAAATATCACACTCCAAGTTTCGCTACTATTTTAACAGGCTTGGTTGTTGGAATCCCTATTTTATTTACTGATAAAACTTTTGTACTCGATTTCACTAGCATAGGAACTTTATTTGCTTTTGTATTGGTTTGTGGTGGTGTTTTGCTTATTCCACGAAAAAGTAAAGAAGCAGGTAAATTTCACTTGCCCTATATAAATGGTAAGCTTAGCTTTAGTACCATTGTTGTAATAGCTATTACTTTATTACTTGTAAATAACCCTTCTTATTTTATCGATTTATTTCACTTCGATTTCTCAAAGAATACAGATTATGTTGCTGGAAGAATTAC
>CANGOT010000103.1 GCA_947455425.1 Chitinophagaceae bacterium
ATAAAAAAAATTATTTATGAACTATTCAGTAATCAAGCTCACAAGCTCTGCCGATTGTGACGCTTTAATTCAATTGGCGGGAAAAGAGAAAGACGATTTGCAGTATCGTAAAACAACAGTTACTCACCAAAATGCCAGCTTCGCGAATACTGCAGCCGAAGTTGAAGCAGATTTAATCAGCACCAATTCACAGCTTGGAGCTTTAACTACGGTTATTGCTAGCTTGCCTGAAGGTGATGTAAAAGAAAGCAATATCACCAAGCAAAAAAAGCTTGAGTTGAAAGCGTTTCTATTAAATCAGAAAAAAGAAAACTATGGTGTTATTGCCTTGCTTCTAAACGAAATGGAGCAAGCCACCATTGACACACAAATTGCAGAAGTAGATGCATTTGTGTTGGCGGTGCAAAACCATAAAGCCACATTAGCAGCATAAAACCTGCGGCTGTTTTTCTTTAAATCCTCTGACACTTAAAAAGTGTTGGAGGATTTTTTTATTACCGCTGGCTTAAATCAACGCCAATAAAAATATTATTCAATATTTTCCATCTATATATTTTCATCAACTCATATATCGTATCATCAAAAGATTTTTTTGAATTTAACTACTCTTTATTTTTAATGTACTTAGCAACTTTTGCTCTATCGGTTTGTGTCTCACAAACCGATATTTATTATGGTTGGTGGGACACCAACCACTAGAGAAATTAGTAATTCTATAAATTATTAGAATTGAAAAAAAATTGCAGATGTTTTAACTGCCTCTTGGCTTTAGCCGAAATGATTATGTGTATGGCTAAAGCCTGTTATGTGGGTTTTTCTTCTCTATTGGCTAAAGCCGAACGGGAATCATTTAATTCTCCAATAAAAAAGTTTCAAATACTCACAACACATTTTTATACCCCACACAATTTTCAACTATATATTTGACAACTATAAAACAAACAATAAAATGATATAAACAAATAACTAAATACATATAACAACATTGCGTTGCTAAATGTTTCTTCTGCGATAAAACTTCGACAATTTTAAAGTGTAGAAAGAAACAGTTTAGGGATGCGTCCACAAGGGCGTGTCCTTTGCTGTTTTCAATCCTACACAGGCTCGTCGAAGTGCCTTTCGCAGAAAGAAGATTTGCAGAGGTACACGCCTAATTTATTTTTAATTAACTGCCAAGAAGTACCTGTGGTGAATGCTCAAGTACAATGCCCATACTAAATTGGATAGGAAAAGATAAAGTAATTAATCATCACTTAGATGTGCCATTTCATACACTTAACGAGGAATATAATTTTGGTAGCACGAGTGAGAATAAAATCATTAACGCCGATAATTTATTAGCATTAAAAAGTTTGTTGCCACAATATGAAGGGCGTATAAAATGTATTTATATAGACCCACCTTATAATACTGGCAATGAGGGTTGGGTGTATAACGATAATGTAAACGACCCCAAATTTAAAAAATGGCTAAAAAGCGTTGTGGGCAAAGAAGGCGAAGATTTAACAAGGCACGATAAATGGCTTTGTATGATGTATCCACGATTAAAATTGCTACATAAATTATTAGCAGATGATGGAGCTATTTTTATAAGTATTGATGATAATGAGCAAGCCAATTTGAAATTGATAATGGATGAAATATTTGGTATAAAAAATTCAGTTGCTAACCTTGTTTGGGATTTAGGAACCGGAACACAAGCAGGACATTTTGTTAGAGCACACGAGTATATAACTGTGTATTTTAAGAATAAAGATTTAATTCCAAATTTTAAAGGAGGTGAAGGTTTAATCGAACATTCTGCTCTCAAAAAAATATCGATAAAAAACCCAGCATCAGAATTTAATTTTCCTGCTGGAACAAGGTTTGATGCACCTGAAGGGTTTGAGCTAAAAGGAACTTGGGGTGGTTCAGAAAAAACGACACTGCTGAAAGGCAGTATGATTGCTACAAACGGGAAACTAAAGGAGCCAGTTATTTTGAGTGCAGGATGGGCTCAAAAGAATCAAATGTTAGCTTGGTTTAATGGTGAAAATACAATTGATAGCAAAGGACAATCAGTAAAGTCTTTTTATTTTAACAAGAGTGGTATCCTAAGATATGAAAAAGAAAGAAGTGTAATAAATCCACCAACAGTTTTAAAAGAGTTAGGAAGTACTAAAAACGGTAGTATTTTACTTGAACACATTTTTGAAAAGAATGTGTTTGATTTCCCCAAATCTATTGACCTTGTTACTTTCTTGATTGATTTAGCAACCGACAAAAACTCTATCATCCTCGATTCCTTTGCAGGTTCGGGCACAACTGCACACGCAGTATTAAACCTCAACAAACAAGATGGTGGCAACCGAAAATTTATTTTGGTAGAAATGGAAGATTATGCCGAAAGCATAACAGCCGAAAGAGTGAAAAGAGTAATTAATGGTTACAACGATAAAGAAGGAACTGATGGAGGCTTCACCTACTACACAATGGGGCAAAGGGTTTTAGACGATGAAGATAATTTAAACCCACATTTAGCCCTGCATAAAATTCATCAATATATTTGGTATGCCGAAACACGCACACCATTTTTAGCCAATGCTACTGCAGCAGGATATTTGGGCAAACACAACTACACAGGCATTTATTTTAATTACAAACCCAACGAAGTGACTGTTTTAGACGATGCTTATTTGGTAAATATTACAGAGCCTTGCGAACAATACATTGTTTATGCAGATATGTGTTTGCTACCAGAAAAATTAATGGAAAAACACAATATTATTTTTAAGAAAATACCAAGAGATATTAGTAAGTTATAATACTCGTCATTGCGAAGGTTCTTGCCTGAAGCAATCTCTCGAAATTCAGGCAGGCTACTTCGTTGGGCAAGAACCATTTACAGCAATGACGAACAACAAAACAAACAATGGAATTAAAAAAATATCAACAAGCAGTTATTAAAGATTTAGAAAATTTTCTTGGCTTTTTAAAGCAAGAAAAAAATATTGGCTTGGCTTACGAAAAACATTGGGCAAGTAAAAACTATCCTGTGTCAAGTGCCGATTTTAGTGGAATGCCTGCATATAAAAATACTATCAAAAACTGCCCACACATTTGCATTAAAGTGCCAACTGGTGGGGGTAAAACTTTTTTATCTTGCAATGCCATTGCACCCATTTTTAAATATGTAAATCCAATCAATAAATTGGTGGTTTGGTTAGTGCCATCGAATGCTATTTTAGAGCAAACATTAAAAACTTTGAAAGATGCTGGGCATCCTTATCGTCAAAAATTAAACGAATTATTTAATCATCGTGTTGAAGTGTATAGCAAAGATGAATTGCTAAATGCACAGTCGTTTAATGCTACTTCAGTCAAAGAAAATTTAAGCATAATGGTTTTAAGTTATGCTTCTTTAAGAATTAAAAATAAAGAGGATAGAAAACTGTATCAAGATTGTGGTGCATTACTTAGTTTTTTTAATGGCAACACCGATAAAACTTTATACTTAAATAAAGAGGGAGTAGAGGAAAATAGTTTAATCAATGTTATTCGTCAGCTAAGCCCAGTGTGTATTGTAGATGAAAGCCACAATGCAGAAAGTAGTTTAAGTGTAGATATGTTGCAAGATATAAACCCAAGTTTTATTCTTGACCTAACAGCAACACCACGAGAAAATAGCAATGTAATTACTGTAACAGATAGTATGGCTTTAAAAAAGGCAAATATGGTAAAATTGCCTGTGGTTGTTTATAATCAAAAAGAGATTGGCGATGTAATACAAAGTGCTATTAACCTGCGAAATAATTTAGAAAAAATTGCTATTAAAAAAGAAGCAGATGGAGGAAATTATATTCGTCCTATTGTATTATTTCAAGCCCAAAGCAAGGGTAAAGAAGAAAACACCACCTACGAAAAGTTGAAAGAAAAACTAATTAAACATTTTGGCATTAATGAAAAACACATTGCCATAAAAACAGGTGATGATAAAAAGGATTTAAAGAACGTGGACTTATTAAGTAAGGATTGTGAAATACGCTACATCATTACTGTTAATGCTTTAAAAGAAGGTTGGGATTGCCCATTTGCTTATATTCTTGCCACTATTGCGAACAGAAGTACACCCATAGAAGTGGAACAAATTTTAGGAAGAATTTTGCGGTTACCTTATGCCCAAAACCAAGATAATAAAATGCTCAATTCAAGTTATGTTTTTACTTGTAATGATGATTTTCAAAGAACCTTAGACACTATTGTTGCAGCATTAAACAAACAAGGATTTAGCCGTTTTAATACAAGAGATAAAGTAGTGGCAAGTATTGATTATACAACAGAAGAAAACTTATCTGTTGTAAATGAGCAAGGCAATTTATTTGGCAAACAAGAAGCTGAAAAATCTTTAGACGAATTGATAAATGTTAGCTACAAAGCCAATGAAAGAACTATGCAAATGGTGCAAGATGAAATAGAACAAACAACCAATGCAGCTTCAGAAAATTTAGATAGAATGGTGGACGATTTAGATGATGCCGATTTTTTTACATCACCAATAAATGCAGAAATGATGCAACCAATAACCATAAGAGAAAAATATATTGATGTAACTAAAGACATAACTATTCCTCAATTTATGCGTGCTAATGAACACAAAAGCTTGTTGCAACAAGATGAATATGTATTGGTAGATAAAGAATGGTTATTGGCTGGATATAAACTTTCAATGGAAAGTACAAAAATAGATTTCGATAGTATTTCCGTAAATGTTAGAGAGGTAGATTTAGTGCAAGAAGGCAAAAACGATTATTTACCCATTGCCCAAAAACTAAGTGCAAAAACAAGGTTAGAATTGTTTAAATACATCAATGCTTTGAGTGAAGAAAATCAAATTGCTGCATTGGTAAATTTAATGATAAATGAAATGACTAAAATGCCACCTATTACACAGCCAGAATTAAAGAAATACATTAAAAGAGTTATTGAAGATCTGGAATCAGAGAAACTAGCCGAACTAAAACAAAGCCCTGAACAGTATGCTAAAAAATTAGAAACACATATTAAAAATTTGATGACAATTTATGCAGAAGAACAGTTTGAAAAACGTCTAACTATTGGTAATATCATTTTACAAAATTCATACACTTTCCCATCAAGCATTACCCTGATTCGTTCAACCCCTGCTGGCAACTTTGGATTATACACAAAAGAAGATAACGTAAATAGTTTAGAAAGCAAATTGAAAGGTGTATTAGAAGAAATGGACAATATAATATTTTGGCACAGAAACCTTAGCAGAAAAGGCTTTGAAATAAACGGTTTTATAAATCATTATCCAGATTATATTGTTTACACCAAAAGCAAAAAGATAATACTGATAGAAACAAAAGGAGAGCATTTAAATGCTGAAAAGAAAATAAAATTAGGTCGTTTTTATAATCAACATAGCCATCAGAAAATTCACTATTTTATGGTTTTTGAAAATAATGCCCCTAATGGTGCTTTTAACTTTGATAAGATTGTAAATACTTTAAAAAATATGTAGAATTTAATTTACTAAATCAAATAAAAAAATTTAACATTTTCCTTCATTGCTACGTCTCCCCTTCTTCATAAATTCGCTCTATCCCTCACCTAAAAATATTTTTTATGAGCCAGGAAGAAAATAACAACGAACAAGATTTACCATTGTTTCAAAAAGATCAAATTGAAAAACTGAAAAGAGAAGAAGAACGCCGTAAACAATGGCGAAAAGAAATGGGTTGGTTTGATAGCTGGCAAGATTATGAAGAAATTAAAGAAGCATACAATACCGATAATGCCAATAGAAATTTTCCGGAATGGTACGACTTTTACAATGGCAGAAAAGGAACGGGTGTTTATATGTTGCTGCCAGATATAAGAGGCGAAAAAGAAGAATTTTATTTGGATTTGTGGCGAGCATCGAAAAAAAAAGAATGGGATGAAAACCAAAAAAAATATCCATTAAATAATCCTGCATCTCATAAATTCATTAATTTTTATGACAAAGATCTAGTAGCATGGTTTGTTTCTACTTTTGAAAATAAAGAAGTACAGCATTACTACAAAGCTTTCGAATGGTCTAATAAAAATGGAGATGATAAAGAAATGTTGGAAGAAGATTTAGAACTGCTATTTGATGCCGATGAGTTTGTACCTATAGAATCTAATATGAATTGGAAAGAAGCCATAAAAATAGCTGCTCAAAAATATAGACTCAGAAAAACTGCCGAAGCTTTGCCAGAAGCTTACGAACAATATTTAATGACCATTCAAATGGGTATTGGTTTTGCAAGTGAAAACGATTTGTTCAATGATTTTACGAAAACAAAAGAAGATAGAATCAACCACATTTTACTGGCAAGAAAACTAAATGGCGAACCCGAAGATTTGAATTTTTAAAATCTATTTCTTTTTAATGATTACCGCCTTCTTTTTCCTTTGAGCAATAATACTTTCTTTAGCCAATAAAAGCCAAGAAGCATCTTGCGAAGTTGTTGCAGTTGCAGTAGGATTATTTTTATAAAACAAATCAATCGCATTATTAATTTGTTTCGTTGCACTTAACGTATCGCCAGCATTTGCAAAACAAATGGCAATATATGCTGGCAAAAATCCGCCATTAAAACTAGTATCGGCATCAACACAGGTTTTAAAATTATTTTGCACAATACTTCTTTGCCTTGTAGAAACCTGTGCATTGCTGCTATCTACATTAAAAATCTGCGGAAAAATAATGGCTGCACAATCGCCCCCTTCGCCACAGTTGTACCAGCAAGTGGTATCTACATCTAAATCTTTGCTGCTTTTGTATAATTTTATTTCATCGTTGAACAATTCTTTTTTTATGGCTGTTTTTATTTGTTGTGCAATATGATAATAGTATTTGTATTTGATATTGTCTTTAAAAATATTTTTCTCTAAATACGATAAGCATAAAAGTCCCTGATAAACTTCGCAGTTATCCATGGTAAACTTTTGTGGCACTTCATCATCTTTTTTTGCAATACACAAATTATCGGCGGGGTCTAATAAACTATCGATAACATATTGCATAGCTTTTTCTACTTTAATTTTATTGGCTCGCACTAAATAAATATTATTTGTTTTTTGAACATATTGCCATAACAACGTACAAAAAACTGCTGGTTCGCTATCTTCTGCATCAATATAATTACACACTGTATCTGTATCGGCTACATAACAATAAGTTTCGTTATCGCCATTTATATCGTAAGCAATATTGTAATGACCGTTTTTATTGTTATAATGTTTTGAATACCATTTTATATAGTTGGTAACCCTTTCGAAGTTTTCTTCTTTATTACTGGTTAATAAACCCATGGCACTGATAGTAGCGAAATAAGGATTGATCACATAAACACCTCCTTCGCCAAAATTTTTTGACTGTTTAATAGCACCCAAACTTTTTGTTTTTTGAAAATCGTTGAATTGATTGTTGGCAATAAAATTAATTAAACAAGTGTCATTTTGTGCAGTGGATATAAAGCAGATGAAATTAAAAAAAATTAGAAATTTAAAGGGTTTCATTAAATGGATGTTTTTGCGAAAGTATCAACAATTTTGGTAACAAAATTTTAGTAACATTTAAAATTGTTACCATAATTTTGTTACCAAATGAATTCACTAAAAAATATTAGAGAGAATTTAGGCTTAAATCAAGAGGATTTAGCAGTGTATTTAAATATTAGCAGAAGTTTAATTGCAGCAGTAGAAACTAATAGAAAAGAGCTACCCACACCTGCTTTACTAAAGCTTACTGCACTTTACCAAAGTTTACCGCAAAATATTGAAGCAGAAAATTTGCCACTACTTGCAA
>CANGOT010000104.1 GCA_947455425.1 Chitinophagaceae bacterium
ATAACCGTTCCTCTCATGTAAGTACCAGTTGCCATATCAACAACACCTTCAACTTTCCAGAATACATTGCAAGCTAATGCTCCATTAATCAATTTTACTTTTGAATGTGCATTGGTAGATAAAGCACCTTGTATTTGAAAAATAAACACAGCATTCGGGTTTCCTTTAGCATTAAGAAACAAATCAAGGTTTAATGTTGAGGTGCTAAATATTTTGTAAACACCCGGAACCAAAGTATCTCCATTTCCTAGTAAATTAGATGGAAAGAAATTAGCTGTGGTTGTATTCAATTGATTATATGCAATCAGCAAATCAGCGGCACATTGTGCAGATGCTCCATCCCCAATATGCATTACACCATTAACATTGCCAAAACCTGTTACAGGTCCATTGTTAGTACCCAAATTACCAGTAAGTTGAGATTGACCTGTGTTTACAACAGCACCTGTGGTTGTAAAAGCAATAAAGTTTGCCGCAGTACCAAGCGTAGGAGCTTGCCCAAAGTTTGTGTTCGACACAAAAAGAAATGCAATAACAATTGCAATATGTGATAGACATTTTTTCATTTTATTATAATTTAAATATGTGAAACGATTATTGCAAATCTGCTTCAATTAATAATTTTACTGTTACATCATTACTACTAAAAACTACATAATTCACATATTGCTTTCATTCTTGTTTGCCGAACAATTGTTAAAAAATCAACCCATTTTTATCTACTACAATATCACCAAACTCATTCTACTATATTTGCACACTTCAAATCGTAAATCTAAAATCAATAAATCGTAAATAGAATGGCTTTACAAGCAGGAATTGTTGGACTTCCCAACGTTGGTAAATCAACTTTGTTTAATGCAGTTAGTAATAGTGCTAAAGCACAGGCAAGTAATTATAGATTTTGTACCATTGAACCAAACGTTGGTTTGGTTGATGTGCCAGATGAAAGATTAGAAAAATTAAAAGAATTAGTTAAACCTAATCGTGTGGTGTCTACACAACTAGAGATTGTAGACATCGCTGGTTTAGTAAAAGGTGCAAGTAAAGGCGAAGGATTAGGTAATAAATTCCTTGCAAATATTCGTGAAGTGGATGCTATTATTCATGTGATTCGTTGTTTTGAAGATGAGAACGTTTTACGTGATGAAGGGGTTATCAATCCTATGGGTGATAAAGATATTATCGACACCGAATTGCAATTAAAAGACTTAGATGGTATAGAACGTAAACTTTCTAAATGTGAAAAGCTTGCTAAAACAGACCCCAAGATGAAAGTGGAGGCTGAAATATTAGCTCGTTGCAAAGTACATTTAGACAATGGAAAAAATTTACGAAGCCTTGATTTAACAAAAGAAGAAAAACTGGCTATTGCAGATTTAATGTGTTTAACCGATAAACGCGTTTTATATGTTGCTAATGTTGATGAAGCAAGCATGCATACTGGAAACAAGTTTAGTCAGGCATTAATTGAAGGGGTTAAAGATGAAAATGCCGAAGTAATTGTTATGTGCAATAATGTTGAAGAGCAAATTGCATCGATGGATAACGTTGATGATAGATTAATGTTTATGGAAGAATATGGAATGAAAGAACCCGCATTAAATCGTTTAATTCAAAGTGCATATAAACTCTTAAACCTTGAAACTTATTTCACTGCTGGCGTGCAGGAAGTAAGAGCCTGGACAATTCATAATGGCTGGAAAGCTCCACAAGCAGCAGGAGTTATTCATACAGATTTTGAAAAAGGATTTATCAAGGCAGAAGTTATCTCTTACAACGATTTTGTTCAATATAAAAGTGAAGCAGCTTGCAGAGAAGTAGGTAAATTACGTATAGAAGGAAAAGATTATATTGTAAAAGATGGAGATGTGATGCACTTTAGGTTTAATGTTTAAATTGATTATTCATCTATCAACAAGATAAATTTGTCAAATGAAATTATATAGCTCCATCATTCTTGCATTCATATTTATTGTTTCGTGCAACAACAGCACAGCTGTGGATAATAATACAGCACCCAGCACAGAAACGGCTAAACCTCAGTTGCAACTGATTGCACAATACCCGCATAGTACAACATCTTTTACCGAAGGTTTAGAGTATAGAGATAGTACGCTGATAGAAAGCACAGGACTGTATGCAACAAGCAAATTGTGCAGAACCGATATCAAAACTGGAAAGGATATTATTAAAGTTGATTTGGATAAAAAGTATTTTGGGGAAGGCATTACGCAATTAAATGGTAAAATTTATCAAATGACATACAAAGAAGAAAAATGCTTTGTATATGATGCTAAAACGTTCAAAAAGCTAAATGAATTAACCTATAAAGGCGAAGGCTGGGGTATGACGAACGATGGAAAACAACTTATCATGAGTAATGGTAGTAATAATCTTTATTACAGAAATGCCAATACGTTTGCCGAAGAAAATGTTATTGCTATTTTCGATGAACATGGAACACCACTTGGAAATATCAACGAACTTGAATATGTTGATGGATTTATATATGCTAATGTTTGGTTTAAAAATTATATTGTTAAGATTGATCCAAAGCAAGGTAAAGTTGTTGCCAGATATGACGTTGAAAACTTAATGAATCAATATATGCCTGGTCTAGGTAACGATGATGTATTGAATGGGATTGCCTACAAATCCACAACAAAAAACTTTTATATCACTGGTAAAAACTGGCCTTTATTATTTGAAATAAAGTTTAACTAATCTCAATCAGATAGTCAAGATTGGTCAAGTTTCACCTTTGATTGATTTTAACAATTAATCACTAATCATTAACCACTAATCACTATTAAATATGCCCTCTTTATTTGAACCACAAACTGCACAGAATATTATTGCTCGCATTAACCAATTGCAGCCAACCAGTCAACGTCAATGGGGTAAAATGAATGTTGCACAAATGCTTAAACATTGTAATGAAGCTTTGGGAACAGCAACTGGTGATGTGACTACAAAAACACCTTTTTTCATTAAACTGCTTGCACCTGTTATCAAAAAAACAGTAATGTCTGAAAAGCCTTACAAGCCAGGCTTGCCAACAGCAAAAGAATTTATTGTTACAGATGTCAGAGAATTTGAAAAAGAGAAGCATAACGTTTTAGATAGAATAAACAAGTTCATTTTAAATGGTGAGTCGAGCGTAGATGGTTTAAAACATTCTGCTTTTGGAAAGTTAACAGCCTATGAATGGGGTTACAGCCAATGGAAGCATTTTGACCATCATTTAAAACAATTTGGTGTATAGTCATTTCCTTCTAACTTATTAAAAACTAAAAAAATATATATCCTAACGCCAAACCAATTGCATTATCACTTAATTTCATATCCGAATTTTTAATTCACTTTTTTGCAAAACAAATTGTATGGCAAATTTTTCTAAATCAGTTGTTGCAGTTATCCTTGGTGGTGGTGCAGGAAGTCGTTTATATCCTTTAACTGCAAGCCGCAGTAAACCAGCTGTTCCCATTGCTGGAAAATATAGATTGGTCGATATTCCAATCAGTAATTGTATGAATAGCAATATCAACAGAATGTTTGTGCTTACACAATTTAATTCGGCATCCTTAAATAAGCATATAAAAAATACGTATCACTTCAGTGCATTTAGTACTGGTTTTGTTGATATTCTGGCTGCAGAGCAAACACCCGATAATGCTGGTTGGTTTCAGGGTACTGCTGATGCGGTGAGGCAATGTCTAAGACATATTTCTACTTTAGATTATGAGCACATTTTAATTCTTAGTGGAGACCAATTATATCAGATGGATTTTGCTGAAATGTTAGAAGCCCACAATAAAACAGGCACCGATATTTCAATTGCAACTATTCCGGTGGGTGAAAGAGATGCACCTGAATTCGGTATTATGAAAACCAATGAAGAAAATATTATTACCTCCTTCATTGAAAAACCTGCTAAAGACATTTTGAACGAATGGGTAAGTGATACCGGAGCTGAAATGCTAAAACTTGGAAAACCATATCTTGCCTCTATGGGTATTTATGTTTTTAATAAAAAAGTATTGAATGAATTACTTAAAGATAAACATCCTGCTGCTACAGATTTTGGAAAAGAAATTATTCCTAACTCCATCATTGATTATAAAGTAAGTAGTTTTCAATACAATGGTTATTGGACAGACATTGGAAACATCTATTCATTCTTTGAAGCAAATCTTGAACTAACTGCTGATATTCCTTTATTCAATTTGTTTGATAATAACAAGGCTATTTATACCCGTGCAAGAATGTTGCCTCCTGCTAAAATCAGTGGAACAACCTTAGAAAAAACACTGATTGCCGAAGGTTCTATTATTCATGCAAGCAGGTTAGAGAATTGTGTTGTAGGTATTCGTTCAAGAATTGGACATGGCACAACAATCAATAGCAGTTATATTATGGGTAACGATTACTACGAAACACTCGATCATATGGCCGAGCATAGAAAAACAAATACCCCATTACTTGGTATTGGTGAAAGGTGCTTTATAAAAGATGCTATTATTGATAAAAATTGTCATATTGGTAATGATGTAAGAATCAATGGCGGTAAGCATTTAGCGAATGTAGATCACGAATTATACACTGTAAAAGAAGGAATTGTAGTCATTAAAAAAGGAGCCATCATTCCAAATGGATTTGTAATATAAAAAAAGAGGTGATACTGTAAAGTATCACCTCTTTTTTTTATTTGTTGTATTTCTTCCAATAGTTATTTAAGGCATATATATCAAAGGCTTGCTAGCTGCAATTTCAACTAATTCCAAATCAAATATTAAATCTTTTCCAGCAAGTGGATGATTAGCATCTAGCTTAACAGTATCCTCTCCAACCTCAACAATTACTACAGGAAAGTTTTGTCCATCCTGACTACTCATCTGCAATTGCATTCCAACTTCAGGAGTCATATCTTCTGGAAATTGATTTTTAGGGAAGTCCATAATCATCTCAGCCTGAGAAGGACCATAAGCTTCCATAAAAGGAATATGAATTTGTTTTTTATCACCAACAACCATATCCATAACACCAGCATCAAAACCTGGAATTACCATTCCACTTCCTACTTCAAATTCTAATGGTTCTCTACCATTTGATGAATCGAAAATAGAGCCATCAGTTAATGTACCGTGATAATGAATTTTTACTGTGTCGCCAGTTTTTACTTGTTGCATTTTTTATTTTTTAGCCAGCAAAGAAAGGCAAACTTGTATTATGTTAGCAAATAGTTGTATGGTTTATTTGTTAATTAGTTTATTTGTAAAAATATTTTTAAGAATCAACAAATCGTATCACTGCTTATGTTGCCTAATTACCTACAAGAACTTTTTAAAAAGCAAACTTACAATCCCGATAATTTCTTTTTAATGGCTGGGCCCTGTGTTGTTGAGGGAGAAGAAATTGTAATGGAAATTGCAGAGAAAGTTTCAACCATTTGTAAACGTTTAGAAATTCCTTACATCTTTAAAGCTTCTTACAGAAAAGCCAATAGAACAAGCTCTACTTCCTTCACAGGTTTGGGCGATGACTTAGGATTGAATCTTATTCAAAAAGCCGGAAAACATTTTAATATACCTACAGTTACCGATGTGCATAGTGCTGCTGAATGTGCTGTTGCTGCTGGTTTTGTAGATGTTTTGCAAATTCCTGCATTTTTATGCCGACAAACAGATTTACTTGTTGCTGCTGCTGAAACTGGAAAAATTATCAATGTAAAAAAAGGACAATTTTTAAGTGGTCCTGCAATGAAATTCGCAGCTGATAAAATTAGAAATGCTGGTAACGATAAAGTAATGCTTTGCGAACGAGGAACAACTTTTGGCTATCAGGATTTGGTAGTTGATTATAGAAATATTCCCTGGATGCAAGAACATAACTGTCCGGTGGTGATGGATGTTACGCATAGTCTTCAACAACCTAATCAAACGAGTGGTATTACTGGTGGAAACCCTCAACTCATAAGTACCATAGCAAAAGCTGCTATTGCTGTTGGAGCCGATGGTTTGTTTATTGAAACACATCCTAATCCAGCTGTTGCTAAAAGTGATGGAGCAAATATGTTGCGTTTAGATTTACTTGAAGATTTACTGGAGCAATTAGTGAAAATTAGAAAAGCAGTAATTAATGATTAGTGTTTAATGATAAACTATAAATGCTAATTTTCTTTAATTTCCTTTCAATAATAATTTCCTTTTATTAATCACTAAACATTAAACATTAATCACTAATATAAATGAACTTACAACTTGCAAAACCCCTCGCCTTTATTGATTTAGAAACAACAGGTGTTAATATCAGTACCGATAGAATTGTTGAAATTGCCATTGTTAAAATTTCTCCGGATGGAACAAAATCTGTTAAAAGAAAAATTATTAATCCAACCATTCCAATTCCGCAAACTGCTATTGATGTTCATGGTATTTCAAATGAAATGGTAAAAGATGCTCCCACTTTTAAACAAGCTGCCAACGAAATAAAACAATTCATTGAAGGTTGTGATATTGCAGGATATAATAGTAATCGTTTTGATATTCCAATGTTAGTAGAAGAATTTTTGCGTTGTGAATTGAATATCGATATTGAAAATAGAAAATTGGTAGACGTACAAAAAGTGTATCACTTAATGGAGCAAAGAACTTTAAGTGCAGCGTATAAATTTTATTGTCAGAAAGATTTAGAGGGGGCTCATGGTGCCGAAGTTGATGCCACTGCTACTTATGAAGTGTTGGAAGCTCAAATTGAAAAATACAGTCAGATAGGAAACACGGTAGATAGTATTGTTAAGTTTACTGGTGAGGAAGTGATTGTTGACTTTGCCCGCCGATTTATTATGGATAAAGGGGTTGAAGTGTTCAATTTTGGTAAACACAAGGGTAAACCTGTAACACAAGTGCTGAAAGAAGAACCTCAATATTACGATTGGATGATGAAGGGAGATTTTGCCTTACATACCAAACAAAAAATTACCGAAATATTAAACAGAAAGCTGGTAAGCAAATAGAAATTCGTTAAAAAGATACTCAATTTAACACTTTTATTGTTCATTTTAAAGAATTTGATGTTCATATGCAATGAATAACTTCGAATTTTCAAAAAATGACATTGAATATTCAATATTTGATGTCATTTTTCCTAATTTGACGTTCAATATTCAATATTCGATGTTCAATATTCAATATTTGATGTTCTTTTTCTTAATTTGATGTTCAATAATCAATATTTGATGTTCTTTTTCTCAATTTGATATTCATTACGCCATATTTGGTGTTCTTTTTTACAATTTTGACCTTATATATTCTGATTTTTGTTTTCAATATTAAAAATAGATAATGACAAAACCATTAATTATCATCACTGGAAAAGACGGACAACTTGGATTTGAGTTATCTCAAATTCAGGAACAATATTCCAATCAGTTTAATTTTTTATTTACCAATCGAAACGATTTGGATTTGATGAATGAAGAGGCAATTTCATCTTTTATCATTAAACATCAACCTCAATATTTCATTAATTGTGCAGCATATACAGCAGTTGATAAAGCCGAAACTGAAAAAGATATAGCTTATGCTATTAATGCAACAGCCCCTGCTATTATTGCTAAAGTGTGTAAAACAATTAACTGTCAGTTGATTCATATCAGCACTGATTATGTTTTTGATGGCGAAAAGAAAACGCCTTATTTGCCCACAGATTCAATCAATCCAATAAATGTTTATGGTGCATCAAAAGCAGCAGGTGAAAAGCTTGTGGTAGAAAATAATAATCAATCAATTATTATCAGAACTTCC
>CANGOT010000105.1 GCA_947455425.1 Chitinophagaceae bacterium
ACCACAATAATGTTATTAGCGATTTTTTTACATTACAAAAATTTAAAACTTCAATCTGAGGAATTGATTGAAGAAAATCAGTTGCAAAAAATTAATTACCTGAAAGAAATCACTGAATGGGAGAAAGAACAAATGCAACGCATCAGTAGTTTTATGCACGACAATGTTGGAGCTAATCTTTGCCTGCTTAGATTGGATATAGATAAAATGAAACTTGATGAAACAAATCGTGAGATTCTGGCAAAACACATTTTAGAACTTTACAATGAAGTACGAGATATGAGTCACGCTTATTCTCCGTTGAATCTGAAGAAAATAGGTCTTTATAATTCAATTGATAATATTGTTGAAAGAATCAATAATAATTCACTCATTTCTTTAACATTTCAGTTTAATGATAGCAATATTGCAATAAAAGATGAATACCAAATAATTGTATTTCGTATTGTTCAGGAACTGCTTAATAATTTACTAAAACATTCAAAAGCTCAAACAGCTTTTTTAGAAGTAATGTTATTTAAAAATTTAATTTCTGTATATATTGAAGATGACGGTATTGGCTTTCAAAATCTGAAACAAGATAAATCATTAGGACTAAGAAGCATTGAGAATATTGTAACTATGCTTAAAGGCACTTGCATTATAACTTCTATAATTAATGGCGGTACAAATATTTCAATCGAATTCAAAATAAGCGACTATGAGAAAATATAGACTAGGTATTTTTGATGACCATCTTCTTTTTTCTGAAGCTATTGCTGGCATTCTTAGAACAAACCCAGATTACGAAGTTTGTTTTATTACAAACTCTTTAGATACTGTTTTATATCAGATAAATATTAATCAAATTGATTTAATTATTCTAGATATTAATATTCCACCTTACAATGGATTGGAACTCATATCTCAGTTTAAAGAAATATGCCCTGAACTAAAAATTCTGATACTAACTATGTACCAGCCTTGTGATATTAATCTTGATTTTAAATTATTTAAGGGTGATGGGTACGTGCTTAAAACATCTGAAAAATCAATATTAGAAGAATCAATTTCAGCAATTATCAATGGAAACACATATATCGATTTTGGAGTAATAAAGTTTAATAAAAAGGATTCAAATAACTCGGATAAATCGAAGCTATCAAAAAGAGAATTGGAAATTGCAAAATTGGTTGTAGCAGGAAAAACAACAAAAAAAATTGCAGCAGAGCTTTTTATCAGCGAGCTGACAGTAAATACACACAGAAAAAATATCGCTCAAAAACTTGATTCAGAAGGAGCAACTGACTTTATAAATAAAGTGACTCAAGCTTTAAATAAAATATTTTCAAAATAAATATAAAAAATAAATTATGTTACGCTGAAAAAAGTTCAATAGCTTATACCGCTATTTGAGCAATAATAGTAAAAGCAATAGAATGTATTATCTATTACAATATGCTTTTTGTTGCCACATTAAAATTAATCAAATAAAATACTAGTGTAAATATAAATTCAAAACTACTCGGCTCAATTTGGCGAAATCCTTTCTATTGTGGAATCGGAGTTAATAGCCTATTGGATACTCCTGTAAAAGGAAACTGGGAGCCTATAATTACAGAAAGTGAATTTGTAAAAGTGCAGGAAGTTTTACAAAAAAATAATTCAGGATATCAGCACAAAAAAGAAGTTGATGAAAGACCGCTTACAAGACTTCTTCGTTGTAATAATTGCGATAGCTATATGGTAGGATATAAGAATTTAAAAAAGAACTTGCATTACTATCGCTGCTTAAAATGTAAAGGGTCGCATTTGAATGCTCATAGCACAAAGAAAGCCCTAAAGAAAAGTGCCGAAGCGATATTCATTGAGCTACTAGAAAAATTTCAAATCCCGAAGAAATTTACACCACTCATTAAAATGCAACTAACCAAATTATTCAATCAATATGAGGAAAATAATTTGCAAGATGATAAGAACCTCGAAACTGAATACAAAAAACTTCAAAAAGATGTGAAAGATTTAAGAATACGTTTAGGGCTTGGTAAAATAGACCAAGAAACTTATGAAATAACCTATGAACATTTGAACGAGCAAATACAGAAAATAAGCAAAGAAGTGAACAATGCAAAGGTGAAAATATCTAACCTCGAAGAATTATTAAAAAAAGCCCTCAAAAAACTTGAAAACATCAGTAAAATATGGGGTTGTAGCGATTTGGAAGAAAAAAGAATACTTCAAAAAACGATGTTTCCAGAAGGAATTTTCTTTGATGCTGAAAATCACATTTATCGAACCCGAAATCCAAATCAATTTATCGAATCAATATCTTTATTATCAATGAGTTACGAGCCAAATAAAAAAGCGGATTCTCAAAATAAATTTGAAAAATCCGCTACAGTAGTCCCAGCAAGAATCGAACTTGCATCAAAAGTTTAGGAAACTTCTATTCTATCCATTGAACTATGGGACCAATAACTTATTTTCTTATTCAGCAACCGCACTCATAATACTTGCTTTCACACTATCAGTACCACGTGGAGTTCTGTATTTAGCTTTAAACTCAATATCGTTTCCAGGTTTCACAGTTTCATCGAACTCTTCTTCGTGATTGGTTACTAAAGTGCCATCACTTTTAAAGTACAATAATTTTACCCGAACCTTTTTATAACTGCATACAGTTGCACTGTTGTGTATAACACCCTTGTAAACGGTTTGTCCTAAAATATTTCTATGATCTTTGCCATCGATGCTCAAAAACTCTTTCGGAGCTTTTTTCTCTTTGCTCAACAAACTTTCTTTTTGTTGCTGATAATCTTGTTTGTTAATCGTAGCTTCTTTTGCTTCTTTGTCTTTAGTTCCACATGCAAAAAGGGCAACAGATAATATGATGATAGAAAAAAAATACTTCATTTTTTATAATGAATTAGTGCTATAAAAACTTTTCAAAAGTATAGATAGATTTTAATTGGTAAAATAAAAAAGCCACAGACAAGCAGAAAATTCTGTATATCTGTGGCTTAGTAAATTTAATGATTAGCTTACAGCCGCAGACTCCATTTGTTTGCCAGCTTTCTTTCTATCATCTTCATTTAAAATTGTTTTACGCATACGAATGTTTTTTGGCGTAACCTCAATGCATTCGTCTTGTTGTATATACTCCATACATTCTTCAAGGGTAAGTAATGTTTTAGGAGTAATACGAACACTATCATCGCTACCACTAGCACGGTGATTGGTTAGTTTCTTTTCCTCAACTGCATTCACATTCAAATCTCCTGGTTTTATATGTTCAGCAATTACCTGACCTGCATAAACTTCTTCTCTTGGGTCAATAAAAAATGTTCCTCTGTCTTGTAATTTATCAATAGAATAAGCAGTAGTAGTTCCACCAAATTTTGCAATCAATACACCATTGCTTCTTCCAGGAATAGGTCCTTTCCATGGTTTGTATTCTGCAAATCGATGAGCCATAACAGCTTCTCCTGCTGTACCAGTAAGCATTTGAGAACGTAACCCAATTAATCCACGAGAAGGAATATCAAACTCTAAATGTTGCATTTCACCTTTGCTTTCCATAACAAGCATTTCACCTTTACGTTGCGTAACAAGGTCAATTACTTTACCACTAAACTCGCTTGGTACATCAACTACCAATACCTCATATGGTTCATGTTTTTTTCCATCGATGTGTTTCACCAATACCTGAGGGTTACCAACTGTTAATTCATATCCTTCTCTACGCATTGTTTCAACAAGAACACCTAAGTGAAGAATACCTCTTCCAAATACATTAAAGCTATCAGCACTATCTGTATCTTCAACTCTTAAGGCAAGGTTTTTTTCAGTTTCTTTTATTAATCTATCACGTAAGTGACGTGATGTAACAAACTTTCCATCTTTACCAAAGAATGGAGAGTTATTAATGCTGAACGTCATACTCATGGTAGGTTCATCAACACTGATAATTGGCAAAGCTTCCTGATTATCAACATCGGAAATTGTATCGCCAATTCCAAAATCTTCCAATCCTACAACAGCACATAAGTCACCAGAAAGAACTTCTGTTACTTTACGTTTTCCCATTCCTTCAAAAACATATAATTCTCTAACACGAGTCTTTTTAACAGTGCCATCGGCTTGCATTAAAGCAATTGGTTGACCTTCTTTAATAGAGCCACGAGTTACTTTTCCAATAGCAATTCTTCCTAAGAATGAAGAATAATCTAATGATGTAATTTGCAATTGCAAAGTACCTTCATTGATTTTTGGCAATGGAACATATTGTATGATACCATCCATTAATGGAGTAATATCTTCGCATTGAACATTTTCACTATTAAACCATCCATTTTTTCCACTACCATAAAACGTAGGGAAATCAAGTTGTTCTTCAGTAGCATCTAAGTTAAAAAACAACTCAAACACTGCATCGTGAACTTCATCAGGACGACAATTTGGTTTATCAACTTTATTAATTACAACAATAGGTTTTAAGTTTAATTGCAAAGCTTTTTGCAATACAAAACGGGTTTGTGGCATGGGTCCTTCAAAGGCATCCACCAATAAAATAACACCATCAGCCATTTTTAATACACGCTCAACCTCTCCACCAAAATCGGCGTGACCAGGTGTGTCAATTACATTAATTTTAACATCTTTATAAGTAACAGCAGCATTCTTAGAGAAGATAGTAATACCTCTTTCTCTTTCAAGATCGTTGCTGTCCATAATTAAATCTCCTGTTTCCTGATTCTCTCTAAACACTTTTGTAGTGTGAAGAATTTTATCAACCAATGTAGTTTTACCGTGGTCAACGTGTGCAATAATTGCAATGTTCCGAATGTTCATATTTTATTTTATGTGTATTTACTTGCTTTTAAAGTCGGCGAAGGTAAGGGTTTGAGAGGTGCTTTATGCTATTAAGTTAATAACAACTAATTTGGGGTATCACAAATTCAAGCTTAGCATCATTTATTTCAGTCCGAATATCTGATGAAAATGATCTCTTGATAATAATTTATTACAAATTTTTAGCAATCGCCTCAGGCAATGGTTTGTTTAATTTTTTTTAAAGTTACTTTTGAAAACTGAATGCATAAAACCTGCTTTTATATATTATTTTTTTTAGCAACTAATAAGCTTGTGGCCCAAACAATTGGTGGAACTACAGTTTTTAATTTTGCTAATCAACCTAATAATGCAAGTTTAGCTGCCTTGGGCGGAATTAATATTTCCTCTATTAAAAATAGTGTTGGTCTCGGATTTCAGAACCCTGCCTTATTAAGACCTAACACTGAAAAAAAGTATGAAGCTTCTTTTAGTAATTTTTTTGCTGGAATAAAGAACTATAGTTTTATGGCAGCTCAATACTTAGAGAAGCCTTCAATTACAGCTGCATTTGGGATTAATTATTTTAATTATGGTAGCATTACAGAGACAGACGCAGCAGGAAATGTTTATGGTAATATTAATTTAAACGACTTTGTATTGCAAGTGCAGGCATCTAAGCAATACAAAGAAAATTGGTTTATTGGAGGCACTGTTAAATTTATTAGTAGTAATTATGGAATGTATAAAAGCAATGGTATTGCAGTTGATATTGGCGTTTGCTATTATGATTCTGTTAAAAGATTTCAAGCAGGATTTTTGGTTAAAAATATAGGCAGCCAATTGAAAACATATATACCCAACACTTCAAAAACAGAACTACCCTTTGACATACAACTGGGCATTACCAAACGGTTAGAAAAAGCCCCTTTTCAATTTTCTCTTACAGCCCAACATTTACAGGCTTTTAATATTTTGTATAATGATACCTTGTTTAATACAACCGAAGGAAATGTGCAACAAGCTGTTTTTATTAACAAACTATTTTCACATTTAATAATGGCATCTGAAATCTTTATTGGTGATAAAGTTAAAGCAACGGTTTCTTACAATTTTTTGAGAGGAAATGATTTGTATTTATATCAAACCGCAAATGGAATGAGTGGTTTTAATCTTGGCTTATCACTATTGTTAAAGAAATTGCATTTTCATTATGCTACAGGATTTTATAGGCAAAATATGTATCATCAGGCAAGTATATGTTTTTAATAAGAAAAGCCACTCAATTTGAGTGGCTTTTCTTATTAAAAAACTTTTTATTCTTTAATAAACTTCAGCGTTTTGCTCTCTGTCTCATTCTTTACAATCATTACGTAGTTTCCCTTAGGTAATGCATTGATATTAAATTCAACTGTTTTATTTCCGGTATTTACTGATACTTTTTGTTGCATTAAAACCCTTCCTAAATAATCAACCATCTGAATGATGTTATTGGTTGTTTTTACAGATGAATTATTAATATGTAATGAAATAAAGTCTTTTGCAGGATTGGGGTATAATTGCAGTATTTGTTTTTCTCCAATTTTAATAGTTAAAACATTACTGTAACTAAATTTACCATTAACATCATTGGTTCTTAAACGATAGTACAAAATACCAGCATTAATATTAAATGCACTTTCATCAATAAATTGATATGAGGAAGTATTTGTTGTGTTACCTATAGCACTCACCAATCCTATGTTTTCAAAGTTTACACCATCTTTACTTCTTTCAATATAAAAGTCTTTAACATCAATCTCTTTTGAAGTTTCCCATTTACATGTAATGTTTTTGACGTTTTGTAAAACCTTAAAAGAAAGTAGTGTCAGTGGTAAAGAGTTTGCAACTTTGTAAATATTAATATCATCTAAGAAAATATTTTGCCCATTACCGTTTCTTGTTTTAAAAGCCACATAGAAAGGTGTGTTCTTATAGTTTTGAAGTGATATTTTAATTGGAGTTGTTGACCAATCGGCTGCGGCTGCTGTCCAGTTAGTGGCAATTATTGTTTGGTTAGTAGCTAGGGCATTTCCACCTTTTTTCCAGATAGAAGTCCAATTAGTGCCTGCACAGTCTGTAGCAATTTCAATAGATAAACTATCACGTTTCGATGTATTTGTATTACCCTTTAGTCTATATGCATAATTGAAGCTAATATATGGAGTATCATTAGTATTAGCAAAGTTGAGATAGGGAGATTTTAAATAATCGTAATCACCAGTTGAAGTGTTACCAAATAATTTAATAGTAGCAGCTGCAGTTCCTGTTTTATAAGCACTCGTTGTTCTTGTCCAGGTATTGGTGCCTGATGTTTGATTAACAACTGACCAGCCATTGATAGTAGGATCAAATGCAGCATCCTCAAAACCCTCCAGTGTTGGGGTAACAGTTACTGGTGGGGTGGTGTTTTGAAAATTGATGCTCATTGTTAATGTGTCGTTGGTATTAATACTATCTAAAATACCATTAGGATTTGACGTATAATATTTCAACACATTTGTTCCAGGTGCCAGTGTTTGTGTTGGTAAACTAAATACATCACTTCTTCCTCCTTTAAGATTAGTAGTAAAAGTTTGTGAAGCCACAACAACACCGTTCATATCCAAAGAAACTGTTATGCTATTCAAATCTTGAACTCCAAAATTTGTAACGCGAAGTTTTGGTACAAAAGCACCGGTTCCGCAAGTAGGAGTTGGATAGCTTACTGCATTGCATCCGATTACTTCACTTCCTCCAGGGCTTACAATTGAATTAGCAGCAGCCTCATTTTCTGGAGTACCGTCTGGAGGTAAATGCCCCTTTGTAGTTAAATATCCCGTCCTAAAATGTTCTACTACATATTGCATTCTTGCGACTTGTCCTTTTGTAAACATAGAATAGC
>CANGOT010000106.1 GCA_947455425.1 Chitinophagaceae bacterium
ATGCTTCACACTTGTTCTAAACCCAGCAACAGCCGAGGTAATAGGCACAAAACCTACACCACTACCACCAAAATTTACCTGTAATAATTTTCTTAGGGTTTGAGAAACAAGGTCGCCTTCAATCATACTATCGCCTAAATAAGCAACACGTATTTTTCCTTTTTTGCTCTTTCTTAAAGCAATTAACTTTTTAATAAAAGCATCTATCACTACACTATTCGTATCAACCGAAAAATTGGTAAGTCTGTTGGGTAAAATAAAATGTTTAGAAACCTTTGATGGAGTAGCTATGGTAACAGCAGTATCAATGGTTGCAATAGGTTGGGGGGTATCTGTTGGTTCTTTAATAACAACTGCTTTTGGGGTGCTATCTTGCTTCACAATATCACTGATGATACTAATATTTTGTAGTTGTGTATTATTGATATGATTGTAATGCACATACAACGACAATGCCAGCAAACTGCCAATGGCTAGTAATACAAACTGCAATACCTTTTTATTTTGATTCATTGTTGTTGTGTATTACAAAATAAGTTGGTTTTATGTTTTGAATGATATAAAAATTAATAGAGCCAATTTATTTTGCAATGAATTCTATAATATTTTTTGCCAGTATGTAATGCTTAAATATATTGCTACCCAATTTATACGCATTGAAACAATATTTTTCTCCTTTTTCTTTATTGCAAATAAATACAGGTAAAGCTGTTGAACGCAAAGATTTGGTGTTGGCGAAACGAAAAATCCTTGCTGAGTTCGAGCTTCAAAATGCCAGTAGTATTTTGTTGAACGAAAAGGAAGTGAGTAAAAATGATGTGCTAAATATTTTTGAAGAATTAGAAGCATCAGATGATTTGGCTTATCATGCTATTGTTCATGCCGATGCAGATTTATTATACTTCTTAGAACATAATGAACTATTAGATAAAACAGTTTCCGACACACAATTATTGAATACTGTTTCTAATAATCCCATCATTACCGAACCGTTTAAAATTACTACCCAACCTATGCCTTCGAGGTTTGGGCTTACACAAGAATTATTAACCGAAGAATTTATCAATTGGATGAGTCCATACTTTGCCCATTCATTTAAAAATGCCATTTTTAATTACTATAGGAAAAAAGATGCGTCTGCTTTTATGGCATTGATGGATAATAACAGGTATATGAATAGTGATGATGAGTTTGAAGCCTGGGAACCATTAGTAAATCTTATAGAACTGCAAATTCAAAAGCTGGATGAAATTGCCGATAACGAGTATGATAAAAACAATGATACCGTAGTAGGTGAATTGAGCAGCAACCAGCAAACATTGTTATTGCGAGCCATTCCCACCAATTATTTTGAACATCAGCTAGACAATTATGCTGTAAATATGATGCGTTGCTCTGTTGATATTTTTAATAAAGTAGATAGGCCCTGGGCAATAAGAATTCTCGCGAATGCAAAAAAAATTGCAGTAGGAGATGAAGCTATGCAACGTGTTGTTGAGAAAGAAAATGAAATGTTGGGCATTATGCGTGGCACAACAACCGGTAAACAATCTAAAGATCATTCAAGCTGGGTAATGCGAATAGGCTTTTTTGTGCTGTTCTTTATTGTGAAAGCTGCTCTTTTTAATAGCAATCATGATGATAAAGTATTTACCAACCTAACATATAATGGCAAGTCATTCAGCTCTAGTGGAGAGCTGCAAAAAGCTATTGAAGCAGGTAATTACAACACCGAGCAAGAAAAGTTTTTAGGCAATTTTATTACTGGTCTAATAGCAGATTCGATTCATAAAACCGCCAATAAAGCTGTGTATAAAATAAAACCTAATGAAGATGTATTTAATAGTATCTGGTTGGCACAAAAAATTAAGAAAGATGCTAAGGCTACTGATACTACTAGTAGCTTAAAAGAAGCCCCGGTAATCGTTAAAGCAACAGATGAAGAAACTGCATTGAAACAGGAATATGTAGCTGTAAACAATGTTTCCGAGCTTGATATTATTGTAATTGTTAGCCGAAGAGATAGTGTAGTCAGCAGTTTTGCAAAAGCTAAATCCATTATTAAAGTTCCGCTTGCAAATGGTACCAATAATGTTTACTTATATGCAGGAAAACAGTTCTCTTTAAAAGATAGTTTGCAGATAAACACTACCGATGGTGAAACATTCAACATTGGTGGGCTCTTTAAACAAACCTACCCAGCAAATAATAAGTATTTAAAAGCTGCTATAACTTTTATGATTAGCGAGTCTACCAGTGCTACTAAAATCACCGATGCCGATATCACCATCAATTCTAATAAGACATTTGAACTGTCTTTGAATATTAAGAATGGTACCAATGCCAAACAGCTACAATAAACATATGGTATTAAGATAAGCCTGTACCTTTTAATGGTTCATCAAACTCTTTGTTAAGCCACAAATCATACATTAAATAAATAATGTTTAATAGTTCTTCGGCACTGCGTCTTTCAATAGCAGCATCGCCACGTTCTTTTAAAAGTTTAATCTTTTTAATATCGCTGTATTCCGCATCTTCTTTGGTGCTATAATAAAAAAAGATACCAATCAGGTATTCTATATCCTTCTTTCTTGTGTCCCAGCTAATTTGTCTAATCTCTTCAATCTTTCTTTTAATAGCAGCTTCACTGCCACTTAAAAAGTCATTTTCGGCGGCTTCAATTTGTTTGAACTTTCTTTTCAGCGATTCATTATTGCTATTCTCTATATAGTGTTCTGTGGTTTCTTTCCAAGAAAAATAATCTTCTTTCAATGTTCTTAATCTTTGTTCCTTGCCTGCAACATCAATAGCATAAGCCATTTTTCTTTTTTGCTCATCTATCTGAAACTTTTCATCTGTTAAATCATCTACAGTAAGCATGTCTAATCTGTTTTGCATAGATTCCAATGTATCCACCACTTTTTGTAAAGCAGCACTGCTTTCATAATCTTCATTAAATGTAAACTCGTCAATATTATTTTCTGCAACACGAATTAAGTAATCAATTTCTTCTTTTAACCTGTCTATGTTAACCGTGCGGGTTGTAGGTGTAAATACCTCTTCATATTCCTGATCGGTCATATTCACAAAAGCTTTTATTCTAATATCGCGGCTTTCGGTGATCTCTATGGTTAAGTCAATATCGCTTCCTTTTATTAAATCTGTTGTAATATCTTTCCCTTTAATAGCAATCACACCAATAGGTAGATTGCTTTGTGGTGTAGCGTGTTTGCCCCCTTCTAAAACATTAATCAGTAACTGGTCATCGCTGCCTTTTACAATGGTTCTGCTCAATGTTTTGGTAATGGTTTTCTTTATTGGCAGAATCGCATTTTTTTCAAAGAGCAATTCAAGGTATGTGGTATTGTTTAAGGTATCATCTACTTCTAAACAAATATCGTTGGGGAGCGACTGACCATAAATACTAAACTTGCCCTGCACTATTACAATATCGTTAGGAGCAGTGTACACAAGGCTTTGCTGGCTATTGAATATTTTTAAACTAAACTGGTTGAGTCCGTTGGGCAAAAGGCTTAATACTTCTTCAATTCTTTTTTCCAGAGGTTTTAGTCCACTATCAAAGCCACCATCTTGTCGGGTAATTCTATAAAAATGCTGCTCGGTTTCGCCTTCTATTAAAGCCGAAAAATACTCATCTCTTTCATTGGTATTTTTTTGATAAGCCATTTTTATCTGGTAATCTCGAGTATTATTTTGTGCAATAGGTTCGGTAATAATATTGTTGGTAGATGTTATATTAAAGCTGGTTGTTTTGGTAGCTGCATAATAGGCAGCACCTACTACTACAGCGGTTGAAGGGTCTACCGATGCATTTACAGGAATGTTTAACTGTTGGAACAAATAGGTTCTTACAAAAGGAATATAAGTACTACCGCCAATAAGAATAATTTCTTTTAAATCCTGTGGGGCAATATTGTTTCTCGAAAGCATGGTATGAATAAACGCCACCGTTGCTGCTATCTTAGGTTGTATTAATTCATTGAAAGCTTCTCTGGTTATTTTCACTACTATTTCCAGTTCATCGCCATTATCGTCTTCCATTTCAAACTCCACTTCGGTATCTGTGGCAGCACTTAAAGCAATCTTGGCTTCCTCTGCTTTATATAGCAGTTCGGCATACATTTTATGATACTTGCCACTGGCACTTTTTAATCCAGCCAATAAATCTTTAAAAGCACCCTTTGTTTCAATATGGGGTACAATTATTTTTTCTATTAATAAAGCATCAATATCCAATCCCCCCAGATAGTTATCGCCTTCGTGGTCTTTAATAAACATCTCTCCATCTTTAATACTCACCAGGGCTACATCAAAAGTGCCACCTCCTAAATCATACACCAGCCATTTTCCGTTTTTAAAATCTTCGTTTCCTTTATTTACAAAAGCAAGACTGGCAGCAATAGGTTCTTGCAATAACAATACTTCTTTAAAACCTGCCTGTAAGCCAGCTTGTTTGGTAGCATTGCTTTGTACCGTATCGAAAGATGCAGGAATGGTAATGACAACACTTTGCGGAATATTGCCTGTGTAAACAAAATTCTTCAGTTCGTTTAGCACCATGGCACTTAAATCGATGGGTGTTTTAAAGTCGGACAAGTTGGGAATAAAAAAGCTTTCACTGGTACCCATCTTTCTTTTAAAGCAAGAGATCACATTATCCGAATCTTTTTTAATGTACTCACGGGCTTTATCTCCAATCAATATTCTATCTTTTCTAAAACCTACTACGCTCGGTAGTGTTTCTTTAAATCCCACAGGGTTTTTAAAAATTTCTACTACGCCGTTTACACAGGTAGCAATCAAAGAATTGGTAGTGCCTAAGTCTATTCCAAAGTTGATGGTATTGTTCATTGTAAGGGTTCTTAAAAGTTAGTTTAAGCTGGTTTATTTTCAACGGTTACGATGCCTTTTTGCAACAGTTGTTTCACGCCATTTTCGTTGCTATATACAATAGGTTTTATAACCTGACTAATGTATAAATGATTACTGTTACTGCCAGCAATATTAGCTTCTACATCGGTTCTGGTTTCGGCATAACTTTCTCCGGTGGGGTCGTATAAAAAAATATTATTTTCTTCCAGCACTCTTTTCATTTTGGCTACAATTCTTTCCAGTGTTGGGTTTTCGTCTTTCTGCAATACTTTTTTCTCTAGTTCAAAAACAAGGGTAGCCATTTTTAGCCAAGGCGTATAATCCATTGTAAATAGTTTAAGATGTAAAATAAAGAATTGCAGCAATTGAAACAGAATATTGATGCAGTTTTTTTATATAACTACCCTGTATAAGTAGTTTATTTTAATAAAATACGAAAGGCAAATGTTAAATTTTTTGAAAACACCCCCAAAAACAGTCCGTTTAAAAACTTTAACATTTCTATACAAACAGTCACTTTTATGTTTGTTCTGATATTAATTTTTCTTCACAAAAAAAACAATTAAAAATGAGTATCAAGTATTATTTGCAGCCAAATCCCATTACGCCAGATCCAAACGATCAGAAGGCGAGGGTACAAGCAATTGCTACGCTTGTTTTTGAAGACATCATTAAGCGTTGTGTAAAACGCGGCACAACACTTACCGAAACCGATGTTAATGCAGGGGTTCGGTTATTTATGAATGAAGTGGCAGATGCGGTTGCCGAAGGTTACAATGTTAACCTGCCACTCGTAAACTTTAAACCATCTATACTAGGTGTGTTTTTAAATGTGAATGATAGCTTCGACAGTAGCAGACATCTTATCAAGGCTAGTTTAAGTGCGGGTGTAGACTTACAGCTAAGGATGTTAACTGCCAGTGTAGAAAAAATTGTGGGATCTGTATTAAGTCCGGACATTGTAGACTTTACTGATGTGCGAACCAATACACATACACAAGCCAGTAAAGGTGGTATTGGTATTATTACGGGTAGCGAATTAAAGTTTAACCCAGACAATGCAGCTGAGGGAATCTATTTTGTAAACACGGCTAACAATGCCGAAACCAAGGTAACCGAAATTGCACAAAGAACCGATGGTAAACTGATGTTTATGATTCCCGATACCCTAGTTGCAGGCACTTATTATGTAGAAGTTCGCCGAGCTTATACAAGTGCAGGCACGATTCGAAGTGATGCTTTCGAGCAAAACTTAACCGTAGCGTAGTAGGTTGTTTTTCTCATAGTGGTTCGTTTTGTTGTTAACAAAGCCGTTCAATGAATAATTGAGCGGCTTTTGTTTTTTGGGTATTTACTTAAAACCAAAAAAATGTTTACTTATCCGGAAGAAAATGTTCGGTTAACATTTTTCTAATGTTAAGTAAACTTCTTGTTCAAGATAAGTAAACATTTTTCTAAAGATTGGTTAAGATGAGGTTGGGGGGAGGTGGATAACAAATTTATGCCTCGTTACAAACCTTTAAAAGGTTGGTAACGAGGCAATGTTGTAACTGAGATTATTTACCATAAACTAACTCAGAAATAGTAAGAATTTTCTTTAATAATCTATATTAAAACCAAAGTCAAGGTTAGTAGGAGCTTCATCGAATGCTAGTACTTTTTTAATCGTAACTGTTTTTTTATCGGCACTTACCACTGCGTTTTTATTATCAACGTTTTTTGCAGCACGTGGCAGGTTAATAGTTAATTGGGTATTCATCTGCATCATTTCCAAAAACTCCTTAGGCATAAAGCTATTATCTTCTTTTGGTTTTGAAGTTTTACTGGCTAAAACTTTACAAGAAATATTGCTGCTGGTAAGGCTGTATAACAAATTTTGTGTAGGCAATCCTTCATCTTTTTTATCTTTAGGAGGCATCATACCACCTGCACCCGATTTATCTAAACCTCCTGAAATGATTTTTCCAATGCTTTCGTATAAGCTGCTGTTTTCGCTTTTATTATGCATCATATCCTGAAGCATGGTAAACTCTTTAGCATTGGCAAAAGGAAAACGCATGGTAACCAATCCTTCGCCTTTTGCTTCATCAATATGAAATGGTGGCACTGCCTTTTCTAAACACCGCTTTTTCTTCTGGCGACAGTGCTTTTGCTGTATCTACAAAAGCTGCATAAGAAAACGAAGAGTCTTTATATTCTTTTTTCTTCTTAGAACCAGCAGCACTGCCACTGCCCATTTTTTCCACCAGTTTAAAAGCCTTGCCCATATCAAGTTTTTGCTCATAAACACCGCTGCCATCTTCTTTAAGGGTAATGGTTTCAAAAATATCGAAACAGCTTGTAAGGCTAAGGGTTACAAATGCTAAAAGAAAGTAGCTTAATTTTTTCATAAAAATTTTGTTGTTAGTTTAATATTAGTAGCAAATAAAAAGAAAATATTTAACTCTGTAAAATATTGAAATGGTAGAATGTCTTGAGATGGTAGGAGTGAGGCAAGCATCTTTTCTTATATAGCGTGATGGCTTTTCTGCAATATATTTGGTGCTTCATCAACCATTGCAATATGTTAACTGTAGATTTAAGTCAGTTTCCTGTTATTAATACCCAACGTTTATTACTCAAAGAAATTAAACTGCAAGATGCGGCAGATTTACTAGTCTTCAGAAGCAATATAGATGCTATGCGATATATTGACAGACCACTGGCAAGAACTATAGAAGATGCCGAAACATTAATTCATACAATGGATGGTTTTTTAAAAAACAATGTAGGTATTAGC
>CANGOT010000107.1 GCA_947455425.1 Chitinophagaceae bacterium
CTAATATCTGCCAACTCGAAATGAAAGTTTGACGTGTAATTTTGTTTTATTAGTTCTTGTTGCAAATCATACATCGCAGATTCTGAGAAGTCTATACAAACAATAATTTCGGCATTATTCTCAGCAAGTTTTCTAACAAGCTCACTTCCAATAGAACCAGCAGCACCAGTTACCAATACAACTTTATTTTGCAAACTATCAATTATTAAATTGTTGTTGATAGACACTGGTTCGCGACCCATTAAATCGTTAATGTTAATATTAGCTAATTTACTAAAATTAAATTCTGTATCATACCAATTCGCAATTGCATCTATTTGCCTGACTTTGATTTTATAGGGCAATATTTTTTCGATAAACTCACTTTTATCTTTCGCGGAAATCTTGTTTGTAGCTATGATAATATTAGATATTTTTTGCTGTGAGATCAACTTGTTTATAGCCTCTTGTTTTGAATAAATTTTAATGCCTAATAAATAACGAGATATTTTATTATTATCATCATCAATAAAACCAATTACTTGATACTTTTTTGTAAGTGACGCTTCAATACTTTTTTTAAGAATAGTGCCTCTTTCACCAGCACCATAAATAAGCACTTTTTTAAGAGGAGTTTGATTGTGAAATGAAATAAATTTTTCGTATAGGAATGAAACAGTATATCTAAGCACTATCAAAGCAACTGTGGTTACAAAAAAACTTTCAATGAAAACTACAATTCCAAATTTTAAACTTCTTACTATAAACAAATAATCTATTCCGAAACTTACTAAATGCAATAATGAAATCACGCCAATTAGACTAATAAAATCAACTGCTCTATAATGCTTAATTATTCGCTTGTTAATTTTAAAGAGCATCCATAGCAATATTGCTAAACCTGCATGAATAAATGATTTTATTAATAAGTTTGGATCAACAAATTTCTTTAATGCAAGATTTCTATTATGATATAAAGTAGAGAAAACAAAAGTTGATGTAATTAGAAAAATATCTAAAAAGAAAACAAAAAAGTATGGTCTAAGTTTTAATTTCCTAAGCATAGAACATTTCTTTTAAAAGATTCGCAACTTCTGCAACTTCCTCCATTGTCATTGTTGTAGTACTAGGCAAACAAATACCAGATTTAAACAAGCTTTCACTTACATCACCGCCAAAATATTTAGAACCATTGAATACAGGTTGCAAATGCATAGGATTCCATAAAAACCTTGTTTCAATATTTAATTTATCAAACCGTTTTTTAATTTTGTCAATATCAATTTGTTGTTGTAATTTATTAGACATCGTGACATTTGTAAGCCACCGATTACAAAAAGAGTTTTTAGGTTCATCTAAAAAACTTATCCCTTCAACTTCTCCAAGTATTGCTTTATATGTATTGTAAATAAAGCGTTTTACTTCTACCTTTTTGTCTAAATTAAGCAACTGACCTCTACCGATTCCTGCAAGGACATTACTCATTCTGTAATTATAACCAATATCACTATGCGAATAATAATGCAAATTATCTCTTGAGCCATTTGAATAAAATCTTGCTTTATTGATATATTCAAAATCATTTGAAATAATGGCACCACCACCACTAGTTGTAATTATTTTGTTGCCGTTAAAACTAACAATACCAATATCACCAAGAGTGCCACAGTTACTATCTTCATAAACACTACCCATTGCCTCTGCTGCATCTTCGATTACAGGAATATCGTATTTAAGTGATAGAGCAATTATCTCGTTCATTTTAGCAGGCATTCCATATAGATGCACTGCAATAATTGCAGCTGGCTTAATATTTTTTCTTTGATAATAAAGTATCGCATCCTCTAATAAAGAAGGATCTAAATTCCAAGTTTCTTTTTCGCTATCAATAAAAACAGGGATAGCTTTTTCATATAAAATAGGAAATGCTGAACCAGCAAAAGTGAAGGATTGACAAAGTACCACATCATTAGGCTTAATATTCAAAGCCTTTAACGATAGGTGAATAGCGGCTGTTCCAGAACTTACAATATGTACGTCGTAATTGTGAAAATGATTCGAAAGTTCTTCTTCAAATTTATCGACATTGGTGCCCAAAGGAGCAATCCAATTTGATTCGAATGCCTCTTTAACAAAAATTTGCTCTTCTTCACCAATATCTGGTGCGAGCATCCAAACCCTATTTTGAGCGTCAATTATTGACATAAATTACTTACGGTTGGCTGCTAAAATAGAAGGGCTTTTTGTAGCTTTAAGTTATCTTTTTGTTAAGACGAGATAATGTTATTTTATTGTTATGTGATTGTTAAGAATAGTATTTTTGAAGAAAATAAAGAGAGGAAAATAATAAAACTATTTAAGAATAATTTTTGCTGGAACGCCTACTGCTGTTGAGTTTGCAGATATATCTTTTATTACAACTGCCCCAGCCCCAATGATTGAATGAGAGCCAATATTAATTTGATTAATTATTTTAGCACCAGTGCCAACATACACATTTTGACACATTAAAACTTCACCAGAAACGTTTACGCTTGGCATGATTGAACAATAGTTTTCTATAACAGAATCGTGCCCAATAGTGCAGGCTAAATTGATAGTTACAAATTTTTTTATAACAATATCAGTTGTTATAATATTACTTGCACAAATAATTGTTCCATCGCCAATTAACACATTATTTCCTATTGAGCAAGTAGGATGAATGAGTGTTGGAAAATATAAATTTTTATTAGTAAGTCTTGAAACTATTTTTTCTTTAAAATCTGGACTGCCGATAGCAATTACAATAGCTAAAGGTTCTTGTATGGAATTTAAGTCATCGATATTACCTAGCAATAATTCAGATTTAATATTTTTTCTTTCGGTTAAATCATCATCATAATAACCAACAAAATCCCACTCTTTTTTTTGAACATTAATTGAATCAATTAACCATTTTACCTCTCGTCCAAAACCACCAGCACCGATAATTGCAATTTTTTTATTCATTACCTAAAAATTTATCTGTAGTTACAAAACCAGTTTTTGAAATACTTTCTTTTTTAAATACTTTAATAAACGTTGAGAATAGTATTTTGGCATCTAGCTGAAAGCTAAAATTGTCAACATAATAAATATCAAGTTCAAATTTCTTCTGCCAGCTAATATTGTTCCTTCCGTTTACTTGAGCATAGCCCGTAATACCAGGTTTTACAACGTGCCTTCTATTTTGCTCAGCATTATATCTGCCCAAATATTCAACTAATAATGGTCTGGGACCAACAAAACTCATATCTCCAATTAAAACATTAAAAAGTTGTGGCAATTCATCCAAAGATGTTTTCCTAAGCCAATTACCAAGTTTTGTAATTCTATCTTTATCTGCTAAAAGGTTATTGCTTCTATCACGATTATTTTTCATTGTAGCAAACTTACATAGCTTGAATATTTGCTCTTTATAGCCAGGTCTTTTTTGAATAAATATAATAGGTTTATGATTTGAAAATATTAAAACAAGAAAAACTATAATCATTATAGGGCTTAAGAGCACAATTAAAATCAATGACAATAATAGATCGAAAAAACGTTTTCCAAATTTTTTATAAACCATATTCAATAATCAAATTTTTATATTCATTCAGCAAGTTTTTCCAAACAACATCTTGATTAAAATTAGATGAAATATGTAACTTCGCCTGTTGTGTGTATTGATTAATTAATTTTACATTTTCTCTTGCAAATAACATCTTTTCAAATAAATCTTTTGCAGATTTAGGTTGTACTAATAATCCTGAAATTTGGTTAGAAACAATTTCATTACATCCATTGATGTCAGATAAAATTAAACCACATTCCATTAATGCTGATTGCATTGGAACATTGGGAAAACCTTCTCTATAGCTTGGAAATACTAACATATTTGCAGCACTATAAAATGGTCTTACATCTTTTTGAAATCCGAACAGCTTAATAGATTTATTAGAATGTAAGACACTTCTATGCATTTGATCGATGGGATCAAGATCAGCCTCTTCATTACCAACAACCCAAAGCAGATCATCAGGAAATTTTTTTTGAATATTGATAAATGCTTCTATCAATTCTTGTATTCCTTTGTCTTTCACAACTCGCCCAACAAATAACCAAATAAATGAATTAGGAATAACATTGTTATCAACTAAAAGCTGTTGTGCCGTATGTTTAATTTCAATTGTATTTGAAAAATAGTTTATGTCGATTCCATTACTTGTACCACTACCTAACAAATTGATTTTACTATTTTTTACGTTCTCATTTCTAAGATAAGATAATAAATTTTTTGAGTTAATATACACTTTTGATGAAAAAAAAACAGTACACTTTTCAACAGTTTTTAGAATACTTTTTTTTAAACCTTTTTCAACACTCCAAGGTAAGCCAGCTATGGTGTGCAGCCTTATTGGCACTCTTGCAAAGTATGCAGCTATCATACCTACGAATCCAGCTTTTGGAGTATGTGAATGAACAATGGTTGGTTTAATTCTTCTTAATAAAAAAACCAACATTACAATACTAACCAAATCTGCAAGTGGATTAATATTTCTTGTTAATGGAATAGCTATATGATTACAATTTTCTTGAATTTTCAATTCATCGACTTCATTCCCATTTGCACTTACAGCAATAACCGAAAAACCATTTTGCTGCATAAAATTAAGCTGTCCTTTTAGCAAGACTTTAAGAGAGATTGGAACAGTGGTAATCCTAACTATTGTGTGCATTATCAGCATTTATAATTTCTCCAAATTCACCCATAGTAACACTTTTAAATCCATACTTGTTTTGAAGGTTTAGATAGTGATCTATAATAATTTTTAACTCACTGAAACATTCATTTGGATGATTACCGAAATTCTCTGGATGCCACCATACATGATAATACTTTTTATATTTTGCAGCATGAGTCATTTCAAACTTTATCCTCGATAATTTAATAAAATTAAGGATCTTATTCTTAGGCATCCAGCTTCTCAAGAACCTGCTTGAAGGTAAAAAATATGGAAATATTGTTTGCTTCTTAAAGAAATCAAGATGAACACATTTATTATATGAAAATAAATTAAACGTATCAATCAATCTAAATAATCTTTTAAATAAATTATCATTATCTGCTTTCCAATACCAACATGAAGGGTTCGTTCTAATAGTTGAAAAACCGAGTGCTTTACAAACAGAAAAGTAATTAATATTGAATTGATTTCTTGGCAACACCAAAGACATTATGTTTTTTGATATTGCCTTTACCGTTTTCAAGTCAGCATTGAAACATTCGATGGCTTGCCCTTCTTCCAAACAATAATAATGTGAGTATGTATGACTAGCTAGTTCTTGCTTTTTTGTATTTGATATTGACTCAATAATTTCAAAAGCAAAAAAATATTTATTGAAAATTTCATTAGGTTTTAAAGAATTGAAATATCTGTATGGAGATAGTTTTTTGTTTGTATACTCAGGTATTGATTTAGGAATATTCTTTATCCACTCCTCTCTACTTTTATTAAACATCATTCCTACAACTGCCCATGTGACTGCAATTTCATTTTCTTCAAATAAGTTAAGCATTTTAGGAATTAATTCTAAAGTGTTTTCAAGCTCTTTTTTTCTAACATTATCCAAAACTACCTTATCAAACCTGCCCCATTGCAATTCAAAATCTAATGATATCAGGAAGTATCCTTTAGATTTCATATAAAATATTTTGCTGTTTATACTCAACACACTTTGCATAAATGATATAAAACAGTGGCATTAGCTGTGCCTTTTGACGCAAAGCAATCCCAAGATTTCCTGACACTTGTGCTAGAGCAAAAGAGCCAAGTAAAAATGCAAAACCACAAATAAGAAACCATCCATTAAAGTACCTCCATTTTAAAACAACCACCTTAGCTATTGAGAAAGAAAAAATGATAAGCAATATATTTTCAAACGAAACCAATACACCCATTAATCCTGGTGCATCAAAAAATAATGGCCTATACCAAAAGGTTAATATTTTTGTTAAGGGATTATAATCACTTAGATCAACTCCTGAAGTTGATTTAGAAAGCTCTTGTGCCTTGTGTGCAATTGAGCTTGAATTTAAAATGTTTATACTATCAGTATCTGTGAATTCAAGAACCTTGTCAGTTAAATTGTATATTCCTATGAAAGCCACTAGAATTAGGAAAAATTTGACTACTTTATTAATACCAGTTCTTGTGAGTAATAAAGCAATCAGTATACCCGCAATGCTTGTAAACAAAATATGTGGCCTTGTAAAATATATTATGAAAGCACCAACAAGAATATAGATAATTCTATAGTTAAATCTGCTTAATCCATTTATAAATAAGCCAATTCCTAAAATCATTACACTACCTTTTCCTAAAGATGCAGACCAGAAATGAATATTTGGAAGAAGAAATATCCATTCCAGAGGTGTGAGATTGTAAACCTTTTTTTGAAGTAAAATATTTTCTTTTGCAGCAACATAAAAAAACAAAATACCTAAGAATCCAAAGTAAGAAAACAAAAGCATTACTGCATAATAGCTTAACTGCATTAGATTACTAAATGGCCAAGCTAAAAATCGAATAAATGGTGACCCTGTTTGAAAAAAAATTAGCCAATCCTGACTATTAGATGAAACTTTATAATAGGCTATCGAGTCACTTGTTGTAATTCCAGCATAAATAAAATAAACCAAACTCAAACACATATGCACAATATAAAGAGTCCATAAATATGGTTTACTTATGTTTTGATTGGCATTATTAATAACTCCAAACACTACAAGATTGAGAAGTGAAATAACTATTAAAACTAAAAATATATCCATACTAAAAAAGTTCCATACACCCTAGCGTAGGTTCCCAAATTTTATATTTTTTAAAATCTTCAAAAGAGTCATAATTGATGTTCCTTAAAGTTACTATTGGTCCTACTTTAAGTTTTGGGGAAAAATTTAGTTTATTGAAAAAAGCAGTTGGAATATTATCATTATCTGCACTACTTAAAAAAACTGGACGAACTATTTTTATTAATTTCTTGATACTAGAAACGGCCTCGGTAATACAAAATTCCTCGTTCTTAATAGCAACTTCACAAAGTCTCATTTCAATGAATGTCTTTACTTTTTTTATTCTGAATATCACTATAAATTTATTTGCTTTTGAAATGCTGTAATAGTTATCAATTGGACAGTTGGTGTATCGCCAATTGATATAATCCATGCTTAGTGGTGTAGAAAATTTATTAGTAAGAGTATTTATATTAAGTTCATTTGCTTTGCCAATTTCATAGTCAGCTAGTAATTCACAAAGTAACTTCTTGTTATAAATCCTTGGAATTTGAAGTGGCAATGTTAATCGCAAAGGAAGTTTCCCAATTTCAATCCAGCCCATTTTCAAGTATCCTATTTTACTTATTTTATTTGGGGTGTTAAAAACAAGTTTAATGTTATCTTTTTTGCAATCATTCAGTGCTGCCATAGTTAATTTTGAAAATATTCCTTTTCCTTGATAACTAGGATGAACAGCAGTATCAACAGCTCTAACACATTTTATACTTTCCTTTGCACTTGAAAATCGCCAACACATAAATGCTCTAACTCCAACTAGCAATTCACC
>CANGOT010000108.1 GCA_947455425.1 Chitinophagaceae bacterium
ACTAATTGTTTTATATATTCTGCATTGATAATATCTTTTTTACAGCCATAACAAAAATCCCTAACACTAATTGAAAAAATTAAAGTCCTTTGTTTTAGATCTAAATATTTTTTCTCTATAAAAACTAATATTTAAAGTCTAAAAAACTAAAAATTTGTCGGATTTAGTTTTTCTTTTTTTTAACTTTTAGTTTTTTTTAGTTTTTGGGTTTTTGTTTTTTTGAACGAAACATTTCCAACATTCTGTCTGTAACCACAAATCCACCCACAACATTTAAGGTTCCTAAAATAACTGCAATAAAACCTAACGCTAAGGCTAAATAATTATCACTTTCGGCTTTGCCCATAACAATGATAGCTCCAATAATTACAACACCATGTATAGCATTAGCACCACTCATTAAGGGTGTATGAAGTACACTTGGTACTTTTTCAATAATTTCTATTCCGCAGAAAATCATTAAGATTACCACGTAAATCATTTCTTGATGTTGATGAATAAAATCCATAATTTTTTATTTGTTTTTATTAATACTTCCTCAATGCTTAGATTACTTTCAAACTATCCTTTGAGGCATCCTCACTGTTCATATTTTTTTGAAACTACACTTTGAGGAAGCCTCATTAGTACTTTTTCTGTAAACATCCTACATACTTGCTTTCACCCTATCGTTCACAACATCTCCATTATAAGTAATGCAAGTTCCCTTTACCAAATCATCTTCAAAGTTCAGGTTAATACCACCTTCTTTTGAAAGAATTAATTGCATAAAGTTCAACACATTTTTGCCATACATTTTACTGGCATCGGCGGGCATACCACTTGGCAAATTACTATTACCCAAAATAGTTACACCATTTGCGGTAACCACAGTTTCATTATTTTTTGTTTGTGGCGTATTACCACCGGTTGCACTGGCCAAATCAATAATTACACTGCCTGGTTTCATTGTAGCCAATACTTCATCTGTAATTAAAATTGGAGCTTGCCTTCCAGGGATTTGTGCTGTAGTAATTACTACGTTTGCTTTTGTTACAGCTTCAGCAATTCTTGCAGCTTGTTTTTGTTTGTATTCTTCGCTTTGTTCCACTGCATATCCACCAGCTTTACTGGCATCAGCAGCACCTTCTACTTCTACAAACTTGGCACCCAAGCTCATTACTTCTTCTTTAACTGCTGGACGCGTATCAAATACTTCAATCACTGCACCCAAACGTTTTGCAGTAGCAATAGCTTGTAAGCCTGCAACTCCGGCACCTAATATTAACACTTTTGCAGGAGCAATACTTCCTGCAGCTGTCATAAACATTGGAAAATAATGTGGCAACATAGATGCAGCAATTAACACCGCTCTATAACCAGCAATATTTGCCTGACTACTCAATACATCCATACTTTGAGCACGGGTAGTACGAGGAATCATATCTAAACTAAAGCAGGTAACTTTTTTATCTGCCCAGGTTTTAATAGCACTTGTGTTTGATAAAGGTTGATAAGCTCCCAATAAAACAACATTATCTTTTGCAGCGGTAATGTCGGTTAAGTTAATACAAAGCAGCATATCAGCTTGTTTCAAAACATCGCTACGAGAAGCTATAGTTGCACCTTTTGCTTTGTATAAGTCATTAGATGAAAATGCATTAGCTCCAGCCCCATCTTCAACAATAACTTGAATATTTTTCTTGGTAAGTGTTTCAACTTGTTCTGGCAATAGAGAAACTCTATGCTCGCCTTGTGGTTCTTTTAAAATGCCGATAGTCATTTTGTGAATTTTGCGTGGCGAAGGTAAGGGTTTTGAGTAGAGATGAAAACCAGCAAAGCATAGTAAATATTTTTTTTTACCGAATGATATATTTTTTGTGTTTTAAGAAAACTTTTTTGTTTTGCCATGCGTATAGTAAAACTAGTGTATACTTTCGTCACCTCAAACATTGACAAATTTAACAAACGATACTAAACTTGTGTTGATTGCCGATTTAAAGGCAAAGAACAAAACTGCTTTCGAGAATTTATATGATAAATACTCGGGTGCTATGTTCAATATTATTGTTAGAATTGTGAATTCGAACGAGGTTGCCGAAGATGTATTACAAGATAGTTTCTTGAAAATTTGGAAGAATATTGATAGTTACGATGAAACGAAAGCAACTATTTTTACTTGGATGTTGAATATTTGCAGAAACACAGCTTTGGATGCTTTACGAAAAGCAAACGTTCGTCCGTCAATAAAAACAGATACTGAAAATGTGTATGTTGAAAGCTTACAAACAGTGCAAATGAACACAGATATTATTGGTTTGAAAAGCTCTTTAAAGCATTTAACACCCGAACAAAATCTGGTCATTCAGGCGATATATTTTAATGGGCTTACACACGAAGAAGCATCAAAGGCTTTGGATATTCCGCTAGGTACAATTAAAACAAGAATACGAATGGGACTGGCAACTTTAAAAAATGTTTTTAAAAATTAGATGAATATAAATGATTACATATCATCAGGTATTCTGGAACAATATGTTTTAGGTGACATTTCTTCTCAAGAAAAGAAAGAGGTAGAATGTATGAGCCATATTTATCCTGAAATTAAAGAAGAGCTTAATAAAGTCCAAATTGCTTTGGAACGCTTTGCTTTGGATAATGCTATTGAAGTGCCTTCTCACATAAAGAAAAACATTTTTGAAAAAATAGAAAAAGAAATTGCTCAAGAACCAATTACTCCTGCAAAAGTGGTGGAATTCAATCCTGTTATTAATAATAATGTGATTGCTTCAACCTCAAATAAAAGATATTTAGTTGCTGCTTCTGTGTCTTTGATTATTGGTGCTTCAGCAGTTTATTTCATTTTGAAATCAAATTTTAATGAAAAAGAGCTTGCATTGAATAGTAAGGTACAAGCTATCTCTAAAGAAAAAGAAAATATTCAAAATCAACTCGCATTACTTTCTGTAGAAAACAACAAACCTTTTGTTTTACAAGGCAATGCAAAAGCTCCTGGTAAAACAATGATTGTTTTATGGAATAATAAAACAGGGAATGTGTATGTAAATAATGTAGAATTACCTAAAACACCTTCTGACAAGCAATATCAACTGTGGGCATTAAAAGATGGTAAACCTATTGACTTGGGGGTATTTAATACCGAGACTTCAATACAAAACATGAAATCCGTTGCGGGTGCTCAAGCATTTGCAGTAACATTGGAAGTAAAAGGAGGAAGCCCTACACCACACTTAGATGAGTTGTATGGATTGGTTAAGGTAAGTGGTTAATCTTAAAATATTTAACAATAAAAATCCCGAGTAGTTTGACTGTCTGGGATTTTTTATTTTGGTTGATTAAGCACAAAAAAACTCCCCTGTAGAAACAGAGGAGAACACCCGAACATTAAATTGTTTTAATAACCAACTAAAATGTTATGTTAAAATCATATTAGTATACAACATCACACAAACAAAAGGTTGGGAATTTTTAAAGTATTTTTTTATTTTTTTGAAAAACGACTTAAAAGTCTCAAGATCTCTATGTATAGCCAAACAATTGTAACCAATAAACCAAAAGCACTATACCATTCCATGTATTTTGGAGCACCCAATTCAGCACCTGTTTCTATTCTTTCAAAATCAAGAATAAGATTTAATGCAGCAATAGCAACAATGAATAAGCTAATGCCAATACCAAAAACACTATTATCTCCAAAGTTCATAAATGGTATGTTTACACCAAAAAAACTTAAAACTAATCTTATAAGATAAAATATTGCAATGCCTAATGTAGCTGAAAAAATGATACTTCTAAATTTTTCAGTGGGTCTGATAATTCTGAAATTATATAGCAAATACATAGCAATAGCAACACCCATAGTTAAACCAACTGCACTAATAATTAAACCCGGAAATTTTTCTGCATAAGCTTCATTTAAAACTGCGGATAAAGCACCCACAAAAAAGCCTTCTAAAATTCCGTAAACTGGAGCTAAGTAAGTAGATAGTTGAGGCTTAAATGTCATTACTAAAGCTAAAATAAAACCACCAATTACACCCGTCCACATAAGTGTTACCATTAATGATGGATTGTCTTGATAATACAATTGCCAGGTGTAGGCAGCGGCTCCAAGAACCATCAACATTAAAAAACCAAACTTGTTCATTGTACCACGCACTGTCATTGTGCCTTGCATATCGCCAACTTCTGTGCGACTGCGATCGAAAATCTTGTCGGTAAGTGTAGGATTACCTGATTGAAAAAGTGCCATATATTTTTATTTTTTTAGTGAAACAAATGTATAGAAAAGTTTATATTAGAATACTCAGATATATTATGAGCGAAAAAATAAATTATTAGTTTAATTTTTTTAATCCAGGATAATGATCAACCGTTTCAAACACATAGTTTTTATTATCTTTTAAAAGTGTAATAAACTTAGCTAAAGAATCGGTATAGTTTTGATTTCTAAACATTCTATCGTGGGTTAATATTACCAGATGATTTTTTACATTCATATCATTGTTCTCTAATGTTTTTGCAACAACTCTTGCCATCTTTTCAGGGCTCTCAACAGGGTTGGCAGTTTTATGATTAAAGTTCCACTCAACATCCCATCCAATTATATTATAACCCACACTATCCAATATTTTGCAAACAGGCTTTGTTAATGAAGTGGCTCTTAATTTTCCTTCCCTTACCCAGGATGTATTGCCAGGTAAACGAATAATTTTAAAAGGTACATCTAAAGTTTTTTGTGCCAGATAAAAATCTTCGGCAGCCATTTGTTCGTGCTGATAGAAGGAATGATACTTGCCATTTGCGTGTGTGCTACTATGATTCGCCAACAAAATTTGCGGATAAGCATTCTTAATATTTTTCACGATTTGCTTAAGGTGTGGTGTGGCAGCATGTCTGCCTACCATAAAGAAGGTTGCTTTAACACCAAGTTTCTTGCAAAGTTCAAAACAAGCATCCGTGCCATTTTGGGGGCCATCATCAAAAGTTAAGTAAATATATTTTTTTGTGGTATCGTAATTCAGAGGTGTAGAAACAAGAGCCTTAATGGTATCTACCTTTTTTATAGTATCAACTTTTATTACTGAATTAACTTGTTTTGCTGGAGTTTTTTGCTTGTCTTTATTTCCTTCGTTACAACCAAAAAGAAAAGATAAAAAAGGAAATAAAATTACATGTAACATTCGTTTTGCTCGTTTATTGTTCATACTAAAATTCAAACGGCGAAATTAGGCAAACATTGTGCCTTATAAATATTCTTGCAAACGATTGTCGGAAAAATGAAGTTTATAGCAAGTAGTACTTACTTACTTTTGCAGTCATCATAAAACAAATTATTTATGAAACCTAACGAACAGGTCTTGCAAGAAGTTGTTATTAAATTTGCTGGAGATAGTGGCGATGGGATGCAACTAACCGGTCAGCAATTTACTAATAATACAGCTTTGCTTGGCATAGACCTAGCAACTTTTCCTGATTTTCCAGCTGAAATCAGAGCTCCAATAGGAACAATGGCGGGTGTAAGTGGTTTTCAATTGCACTTCTCTTCTAATAAAGTATATACACCGGGCGATGCTTGTGATGTATTGGTTGCTATGAATGCTGCTGCCTTAAAAGCCAACTTAAAGAGTTTAAAAAAAGGGGGTAAAATTATTGTTAATACCGATGGGTTTGATAGTAAAAATCTTCGCCTTGCTAACTATCCCGATGGTGTAAATCCCATTGAAAACAATAGTTTAGAAGGATATGAGGTGACTAAAATAGATGTTACCAAACTAACGCGAGAAGCTCTTAAAGACATTGCAGAACTAGGAACTAAAGAGAGAGATCGTGCAAAAAATATGTTTGTGTTGGGTTATATTTATTGGATGTATAACCGTGATTTAAAGAGCACAACAGATTTTCTACAAGAGAAATTCGGTAAAAAAGAAGTGATTCTTCAAAGCAATATTAAAGTATTGCAGGCTGGTTATAATTACGGCGATACCACCGAAACTTTTACTACAAGATACACTGTTGAAAAAGCCAAATTACCTGCTGGAAAGTATAGAAGTATTATGGGTAATCAGGCTGTAACAATGGGTTTGGTGGCAGCAGCAGAAAAAAGTGGCTTACCTATGTTTCTTGGTTCTTATCCTATTACACCAGCTTCCGATATTTTACACGACCTTAGTAAACACAAAGCATTTGGTATAAAAACCTTTCAGGCCGAAGATGAAATTGCTGCCATTACAGCAGCTATTGGTGCAAGCTATGGTGGCAGTTTAGGCATTACTACAACTAGTGGTCCAGGAATGGCATTAAAAGCCGAAGCAATGGGTTTGGCAGTAATGCTTGAAATTCCTTTAGTTATTATAAACATACAACGTGGTGGTCCTTCTACTGGTTTGCCAACTAAAACTGAGCAAAGCGATTTAATGCAAGCTTATTATGGTAGAAATGGTGAATGCCCGATGCCTATTGTTTCTGCATCAACACCAAGTGATTGTTTCGAGGCTGTGTACGAAGCTTGCAGAATAGCAGTGCAACATATGACGCCAGTGATTTTTTTGAGTGATGGATATATAGCCAATGGTGCCGAGCCCTGGAAGTTCCCGCAAAGTGCCGATTTAAAACCTATTGAAGTTAAGTTTAAACAAGCACTTGATGAAGGGGAAGAAAAGTATTTGCCTTATAAAAGAGATGAAAAATTAGCTCGTCCTTGGGCAGTGCCAGGCACAACAGGACTTGAACATAGAATTGGTGGTTTAGAGAAACAAGACATCACCGGAAACATTAGCTACGATACCGATAACCACCAACATATGGTTAAAACCCGTCAGGCTAAAGTTGATATGGTTGCCGATTATATTCCTTTGCAAACACTTGATACTGGTGCCAGTACAGGTAAGGTTTTGGTGATTGGTTGGGGCAGCACTTATGGTGCTATTAAAAGTGCGGTTCTTGAATTGCAGGCAGAGGGCAAAGCTGTGAGCCACGCTCATCTTCGACATATTCGTCCTTTTCCTAAAAACCTGGGAGATATTATTAAAAACTTTGATAAAGTAGTCATCCCTGAAATTAATAATGGACAACTAGTAAAAATCATCAGAGACCAATATATGGTAGATGCTATTGCCTATAATAAAATAATGGGTATACCTATTACTAAAGGTGAGTTGATTGACTTTTTAGGGGCTATGTTATAGTTGATTAATAGTTCTTAAGTAATACAAAAAACGTCCGAAGGTTATAAAATCTTCGGACGTTTTTTATTCTATACATTCATCATCATCAACTACAATATAATCATTAAATAAATGTAGTTGCTAAAACTAATTTTTATATCCCTTTTCAATAAACCCATTTACTTTTTTTAAAAAGAAAAGAAGTAAGCCAATGGTTAATAAGATGCTTCCATTAACTATCAATCCAATGACAATATTACCAAGCCTTTCGCCTAAAAACCAACAAAAAGGTTGGGCATAAGTCCAGCCTAAAAGATTAAAATAATCAAGTATAAATAGTAGCAAAAAACTAATA
>CANGOT010000109.1 GCA_947455425.1 Chitinophagaceae bacterium
GCATCATCCACATTATTTGCAAAGATTCCAATTTGATCGAATGAAGAGGCATAAGCAATTAATCCATAACGAGAGATTCTTCCATAAGTAGGTTTTAGCCCAACTATACCACAAAAATCTGCTGGCTGGCGAACACTTCCACCAGTATCGCTACCCAAACTCACCATACTCATTCCCATTTGCACAGCCACAGCACTTCCACCACTAGAACCACCAGGAACCAATGTTTCATCGAGCCCATTTTTTATAATTCCATAAAAAGAATTCTCACTACTGCTGCCCATTGCAAATTCATCGCAGTTATTTCTGCCAATAATAATAGCATCTTCCTGTAAAAGTTTTTCAACAGCAGTAGCACTGTAAACAGCCGTATAGTTTTCCAGTATTTTAGATGATGCTGTAACCTTGTGACCCTTATAGCAAATAACATCTTTAATAGAAACAATCACACCATGAAGTTTACCTAAACTTTCGCCAGCATTTCTTTTTGCATCTAATGCTTTTGCCTGTTGGCGTGCATCATCGGCAAAAGTTTCTACAAAAGCATTCAAATGCTTTTGAGCTTCTATTGCAGCTAAATACTGTTCAACAGTTTCGCTACAACCATTTGGCTGGCTGGCTAAAAATTCGTGATATTTTTTTATAGATGAAAACAAGATGTATTAATTATAAGTTATGAATTATGAGTTTATAGTTATTCAATCAATCACTAATCACAAAACATTAATCGCTAATATTTATTCCCACTCTGTTTCGGCTTTCTTTTCTTTCTTTTCAACCCTTCGGCACACAAGAATACTTATTTCGTATAATAGAATTAATGGAATACTACAAATGATTTGGCTAAACATATCTGGTGGACAAATAATACCAGTCACTACAACAATTACAAGTATAGCATATTTTCTAAAGTTCTTCAATGTTGTAGCACTTACAACACCCACTTTTGCTAAAAAATATAATACCAATGGTAATTGAAAAGCTAAACCACAACCCAGTGTAAGTGGTAACACCGTATTAAAATAACTTGATATGGTGGGCAGGTTTTTAATCTTGCTATCCAAAGAAAAATTTGCAAAAAAGTTAACTGTATAGGGCGAAAGCACAAAGTAACCAAAACCAATTCCAATAAAAAACAAAGCAGAAACCCAAAAAATAATGCCTCGGGCATTGTTTAATTCTTTTTGATTAAGAGCTGGTTTTACAAACTTCCAGAATTGCCATAACACATAAGGAAAAGCTACCACAAAACCACCAATTACAATAACATCGAGATACACATCAAACTGACCGGTAAGTGTTGTGCTTTGCATTTCAAGATGAATTTCTTTCATACAAAACTGATTACCAAAGCCAAGCCAATTACTTAGTTTGCACAAATAAGTGTAAGTAGGAAAATCGGGTCTTGTAGGACCAAGTAAAATTCTTTGTACAATAAACTCGTTGTAAATGGCCATAATAACAGCACCAATAGCTGTAGCTATGGCAGCCCTGAATAAATGAGCCCTTAAAGCATCTAAATGCTCAACAAAAGTCATCTCTGCTTTCACACTTCCATTTGAATTTTCTGCAGCCATTTAAAAGAAAAAATTATTGTTAAGTGCTAAAAAAATAAAACCTCGCAAATTAACTGCGAGGTTTCTATAATATGGTGCTAAATAGCTAATTAATTTTCTTTTTTTGTAGAAGGTTCATCATTAATAGAGTTTTCTATTTCCTTTTTTACATTGTCTTTTGCATCTTTAAACTCTCTGATTCCTTTACCTAAACCTCTCATTAATTCAGGTATTTTCTTTCCTCCAAATAACAATAAAACAATCAATAAAATTACTATCATATGCTCCATAGAAAGAGCCAGAATGGTAAAACCTAAAGTAGTTGTAAGCATTGTTATTTATTTAAAGAATTACTTAATTTATTTCCAGCAAAAGTAGAAACTATTTAACTCTTTTCTCTTTGATACGAGCAGATTTACCGCTTCTTTCACGCAAGTAAAATAATTTAGCTCTGCGAACTTTACCAACTTTATTTAAAACAATACTCTCGATGTTTGGAGATAAGATTGGAAACAATCTTTCTACACCAACACTATCAGAAATTTTACGAACAGTAAAACTTGCAGTAGCACCAGTTCCTTGAGTTTTTAATACATCACCTCTAAAACTTTGAATACGCTCTTTACCGCCCTCTACAATTTTATAATTTACAGTAATATTATCACCAGCTTTGAATTTAGGGTGATTTCTTAAAGTTGTAAGTTGTTCGTGAACAAATTTTACTGCTGATTCCATAACAAATATTTTAATACCGATTTTTTCGGACGGCAAAAGTAAGGCTTGGGAATTAACTGACAAATATTTTTTTACATTATAGCAATCATACTGATCTCAACATTCACATTTTTAGGCAATCCTTTTACTGCAAAAGTTTCTCGAGCAGGGAAATTATCTGTAAAATATGAACCATAAACAGTATTCACCCTTGCAAACAAATCCATAGAACTTAAAAGGATAGTTGTTTTAGCAACGGCATTAAATTCAAGATTCGCTGCTGTTAAAATAGCTTGCAAGTTTTTCATAACCTGATGTGCTTCTGCCTCAATATTAGCAACTTCCACTTCTCCGGTTTCTGGAATTATAGGAATTTGTCCGCTGATGAATAACATTCCGTTGGCTTGCACAGCCTGACTATATGGCCCTATAGGTGCAGGAGCATTAGGTGTATTAATGATTGTTTTCATTCATTATTATTTACTGCAAATAACCGAAATTACTTCTATATGCTCACTTACATTTGCAAAATTCTTTTATTATTTATGCATATTCTAATCAGAGCTTCCGACGAACAAAAAAACATTTTACTGGCAAAACCTATTTTATCAGACACAACATTGTTGTGGTTTGATAATAATATAACTATTGCAGATGCTTACATTGACTTATTGTTTGAAGATGAAGGAAATGTTTTTGAACCAATTAAAGACAAACTGGTAATCGTAAGTTCGGTGATTGAAACCTGTGAAAACTTGCCCAGCAATTTTTGCAGAATTAATGCATGGAATAGTTTTCTGGAAAAAGAAAAGCTAGAAGCTGCAACATTGAATAATGCAATGAAGCCTTTATTTGAAAGCATTATTAAACAGTTAGGATATGAAGTTTATTTTGTGAATGATATTGTTGGTTTGATTGCCTCACGTGCAATTGCAATGATTATTAATGAAGCATATTTTGGATTGGAAGATGAAATTAGCACCAAAGAGCAAATTGATACAGCTATGAAATTGGGAACCAACTATCCTTATGGGCCTTTTGAATGGGCAAATAAAATTGGAGTGAGAAAAATTGAATTGTTATTGCAGGCATTATATAAAACAGATGATAGATACAAGCCTTGCGACTTATTAATTAAAGAATTTTCAAACTAGCCATTTGCCATTAATATTAAACATAGAAACAGCCACAGAATTCGCCTCCGTTTGTTTAAGCAAAGATGGAATGGCTATTGGCTTTGAAGAAAACAAAGAACAAAAAAATCACGCATCATTTTTACAGCCGGCAATAAAAAAAATAATGCTCAACACACATTGTTCTTTGTTTGGTATTGATGCTATTGCTGTAACAAATGGCCCTGGAAGTTATACAGGCTTAAGAGTTGGATTAGCTTCTGCAAAAGGTTTATGTTTTGCATTAAACAAACCATTGATTTTATTGAACACGCTAGAAGTAATGGCATTAGCTAGTAAAGAATGGTTATTGGTTAATAGTAAGTTGGAATTGGAAATTAGAAATTGGGAATTAGGTAAAGATTCACAAATAACAAACGAAACCAACAAGAAAACAGAAACCAGAAACATCTTTTTTTGTCCAATGATTGATGCAAGAAGAATGGAGGTTTTTACTGCATTATATGATCATTCATTAAGCGATATAATAAAACCTACAGCAATGGTTTTAGATAATGAATCATTTGCAAACGAATTGCAACAGTATAAAATTATTTTTAGCGGAAGCGGGAGTTTTAAAATGAAGGAGCTGCAAAATAGTGATAACGCCATTTTCAGCGATATTCAATATTCATCAAAAAATATGATTTCACTTGCAGAAAACATTTTCCAGCAAAAAGCATTTGCAGACTTAGCTTATTCTTCACCTAATTATCATAAAGAGTTTTATACTCCAATGGGCAAAAAGCACTAGTTGTTTTATTCATCTCTAATTGTACGCCCTGTAAGATGAATAAACACATCTTCTAAGTTTGCTTTCTTTACTTCTCTTGGTCTTTCAAAACCTGTTGCAACTAAATTGTCTATAAGTTTATCAGGCGTTTCAATAGCTATAATTTTTCCAGAATCTATTATGGCAACTCTGTCACAAAGTAATTCTGCTTCATCCATATAATGGGTAGTAATGATAACTGTTGTTCCGGTTTTTCTAATGTCTTGAATTAAGTCCCATAGATTACGTCTTGCCTGAGGGTCAAGACCTGTTGTAGGTTCATCTAAAAAAATAATTTTAGGCTTATTGATAAGTGTTGTTGCAATAGAAAAACGTTGTTTTTGTCCGCCACTTAATTCTTTAAATTTAGCTTTGGCTTTATCTCTAAGATTTACTTTATCTAATAATTCTAAAGCATTAACCTCTTCGTTATATAACCCACAAAAAAGATTAATTAATTCAACCAAATTTAACCCTGGATAAAACCCGCTGGCTTGCAATTGCACACCAATTACTTTCTTAATTTCATTTGCTTGTGTATCTAGGTTTAAGCCAGCAACTACAACTGTTCCACTGGTTTTTGTTCTAAGTGTTTCAATTATTTCAAGTGTGGTTGATTTGCCGGCACCATTTGGTCCAAGTAAACCAAATATCTCTCCTTCCAAAACATCAAAATCAATTCCTTTTACTGCTTCAAAATCTCCGTATTTTTTTACCAGATTTTTTACTGATATAATTATGTTGCTCATGGCTATGATTTGTATTGCTCAAAAATAGAATCTTATTCTTTATGTGAACAAACAATTTGTTTCTTTGCTGCACAAAATAAAAAATATGCTTGCAAATTATCATCATACTGTTACAGAAAGATTTTTAAAGTATGTTACTATAGACACTCAAAGCGACCCACAAAGTGTGGCACATCCATCAACTGAAAAACAAAAAGATCTATCTGTTGTATTGGCACAAGAATTACTGGCAATAGGATTAGTAGATGCACACACTGATCAGTTTGGATATGTGTATGCAACCATTCCTTCAAACACATCAAAACAAGTTCCTGTAATTTGTTTTTGCAGCCACGTAGATACTACACCAGATTGTAGTGGTACTCATGTAAAACCCATATTGCATAAGCATTACAATGGAGAAGACATTATTTTGCCCGATGATAATACCCAGGTTATTTCAACAACAAAATATCTTTATTTAAAAACACATATTGGCAATGATATTATTACTGCAAGTGGAACAACTTTATTAGGAGCAGATGACAAAAGTGGCGTTGCTATTATTATGGATATGGCAAACTATTTAGTTACTCATCCCGAAGTTAAACATGGAACAATTAAAATTTTATTTACCCCCGATGAAGAAGTTGGTGCTGGCACAGCCAAGCTTGATTTGCAAAAATTAGGGGCTGACTTTGGCTACACATTGGATGGTGGAGAGATTGCAACTTTTGAGGATGAAACTTTTAGTGCCGATGCGGTAACTATTAATATTAATGGTGTAATTTCTCATCCCGGATATGCAAAAAACATCATGGTGAATGCCATTAAGATTGTTGGAGAAATTGCTGCTGCATTACCAAAAACAGCATGGAGTCCCGAAACTACAGAAGGCAGACAAGGTTTTGTGCATCCAGTTCGCATTGAAGGGTTAGCAGAAAAAGCAAGTATTGAATTTATTATTCGTGATTTCGAAACAGCTAAACTTGCCGAATATGAAAATCGCTTAAAAGAAATAGCAGAAGCTATTGTAGCCAATCATCCTAAAGCAACAATGGAGTTTATTATTAAAGAACAATATAGAAATATGAAAGAGGTTCTTGATAAACATCCTCAAGTGGCTGCAAACGCCATTGCAGCATATGAACGTGTTGGATTAACAGTTATTAAAGAACCTATTCGTGGCGGAACAGATGGAAGTAGACTAAGTTTTATGGGTTTACCATGCCCCAATATTTTTACAGGAATGCAAGCCATACACAGCAAGCACGAGTGGGTGGGTGTAAGCGATATGGAAAAAGCTGTTGAAGTATTGGTGGCATTAACACAGGTTTGGGAAGAAAAAAGTTAAACAAAGACTAATTACAAACTTAAAAAAATAACAATATCATTAAATTTAGTTGCTACATAACCTAAGTTAGCAAACTCATTATCAATTGTTAATTGTCCTTCATAAATACCATTTATAAACTTTTCTTGTAAAAATGCAGCTCAGTTTAGTTTTATTTGCAACTCATTAATAAATTAAACTGCGTTCAATGAAAAAAAATGTTCTACCGCTTTTTCCATTATGCTTTTTGTCAATAGCATCAATGGCTCAAGCACCAAAAATTAAATTCGAGAAATATACTTTGCCCAATGGATTAAAAGTAATTCTCCACCAAGACAAAACTGCTCCACTAGTTGCTGTTACTGTATTGTATCACGTTGGTTCAAAAAATGAAGATACAGGTCGCACTGGATTTGCTCATTTTTTTGAACACTTATTGTTTGAAGGAAGTGACAACATTAAACGTGGAGAAATAGACAAATATGTTAAGAATGCTGGTGGAACTTTAAATGCAAACACAACACAAGATAGAACTTTCTATTACGAACTACTTCCCTCAAACCAATTGAACTTAGGTCTATGGATAGAAAGTGAAAGAATGATGCATGCAAAAATTGAACAGATTGGTGTAAATACTCAACGTGAAGTTGTTAAAGAAGAAAAGCGTCAACGCAACGATAATCAACCTTATGGCTCATTGATTCAAGAAACATTTAAACGTGCATTTAAAGTACATCCTTATCGCTGGCAGCCTATTGGTAGCATGGATCATTTGAATCAGGCTACATTACAGGAGTTTATTGATTTTTATAAAACTTATTATGTGCCTAACAATTGTGTTTTATCAATTGCTGGTGATATTAATATTGATTCTACCAAAAAACAAATCGCAGCTTATTTTGGCGAAATTCCAAGAGGAACAAAAAATTTAAACAGACCCAATGTTACAGAACCTGCTTTAGGTGGCGAAGTAAGAGATGTGATTGAAGATAATGTGCAATTACCTTTATTGTTACAGGCCTACAGAACTCCAAAACAAGGCTCTGACGATTATTATACTTTCAACGTTTTATCTACTTTACTTTCTGGTGGAGAAAGTGCTAGAATGACAAAAAGTCTTGTAAATAAATCACAACAAGCTCTTGCAGCTGCTGCCATTCCTTATACCTTGGAAGATGCAGGATTATTTATTACTTATGCTTTACCAAATATGGGCAACTCTGTTGATAAACTAGAAAGCTCA
>CANGOT010000110.1 GCA_947455425.1 Chitinophagaceae bacterium
AATACTAGCAATGCAGTTTACCGATCAACTTAATAGAACTATCGAATTTGTTGAAACTCCTCAACGAATTATCTCTATTGTTCCGTCTCAAACCGAATTGTTATTTGATTTGGGATTGAATGAAACTATTGTTGGCATTACAAAATTCTGTATTCATCCCAACGAATGGTTTAAAACTAAAACAAGAGTTGGGGGAACAAAAAAAGTGAATGTTGCAAATGCTGCAGCTTTGAAACCAGATCTAATTATTGCCAATAAAGAAGAGAATTTAAAACAAGATATTGAGGCATTGGAAAGTATAGCACCAGTTTGGATTAGTGATATAAAAACACTCAGTGATGCTTTGCAAATGATAAAAGATATTGGAGAAATTACCAATGCAATATCCAAAGCAGAAAGTATTGTAAATGCTATTCATGTTGAATTTGAGGCCATAAAATCACTTCGGAATTTGCAAGAATGTTGCTACCTCATTTGGCAAAATCCATTTATGACAGTAGGAGCAGATACATTTATTAATGATATGTTTCAATACTGTGGGTATAAAAATGTTTTTGCCCATAAAGATCGTTACCCAATTATATCTATTGAGGAAATAAAAGCAGCAAAACCACAAGTAATTATGCTTTCATCTGAGCCCTTCCCTTTCAAGCAAAAACATTTGAATGAACTGCAGAAGCATTTGCCAGATACAAAAATAATGTTGGTTGATGGAGAAATGTTTAGTTGGTATGGAAGTCGGTTATTAAAGTCGGCTACATATTTTAAAAGTCTTAGTTAAGCCCATAACAAACTTCCATCTCCATAGCTCAAAAATCTATACTCATTTTCTAAAGCATAGTTATAGATATTCCTCCAATCATCACCAACAATAGCAGCTACAAGTAGCAGCAGCGTTGATTTTGGTTGATGAAAGTTAGTGATTAGGCCATTTGCAATTCTTAAAGTATAGCCCGGAGCAATGATGATTTGAGTTTTTGTTATGATTCTTTTTAAATCATTCTTTTTCATCCAATTTACTAAAGCTTCAAGAGCTATTTTAGTGTCAATATTTTGGGGTAATTCATAGCAATCCCATTGTTCAATTGTTAGCTGCTTACTCTCAATTTTAAATTGTTGACTAACTTTAACTCCCAGCCAATACAAACTCTCGATGGTTCTTAAACTTGTTGTGCCAACTGCAATAATTTTTTCATCTAGTTTAGAAATTATTTTTTCGATTAATGCTATACTAACATCAATAAATTCAGCATGCATTTCGTGTTCATCCATTGTGTCTGCTTTCACAGGTTTAAATGTTCCCGCACCTACATGAAGTGTTACGAAGTTTTTATCAATATTTTTATTTTTTAATGAAGTAAAAATTTCATTTGTAAAATGTAAACCTGCTGTGGGTGCTGCAACAGAGCCATCTTGCTTTGCATAAACTGTTTGATAAGTTTCTTTATCATTTTGCTCAACATCTCTGTTTAAATATGGTGGTAATGGAATTTCTCCAGCAAGATGAAGCACTTCAGCAAATGATAAACTTTCCTTACTCCAACTAAATTCAATTAAAAAATAATCATTTCTTTTTTCAATTTTTTTTGCTGATAAAACGCAATCATCACCTAGAAGATATTTGTTTAAAGCCTCTTCCTTCCATTTTTTAGCACCGCCAACTAAGCATTTCCATTGCACACTTTCTTTTTGAAGCATAGCAGTTGTAATGTCAGTATATACCTCAGATGGTTCTAAGCAAAAAATTTCTATGATACTTCCTGTATTTTTTTCAAATAAAAGCCTTGCTTCAACTACTTTGGTATTATTAAAAATGAGTAAGCTATTTGCTGGAATTTTTGTTGCTACATCTTTGTAAAATGATTCGGTAATTACGCCACTTTTATAAATCAACAATTTGCTTTCATCTCTTTTTTGTAAAGGATATTTTGCAATTTTTTCATCTGGCAAATCATAAATATAGTCGTTTATCGAAAGATTTTTTGGGTTCATTTTATCTATTTCTTCTAAAAATTGGTCTTGATTGACACAAATTAACACTTTTCATTTTTCTATTTATTAACACTAATTCATAAAATGTGAATTAGTGAAATGTAATGGTAGTAATAGTTTTGTGTGTTTTTCCACAGCTATTCACACCATAATCCACATTTAATATTCTTATTCACAAAAAAACAAGTTGTCAATTTGTGCAAATAGTTATTATTTTGTGTCAATATGTGTTAAAAACATATTTATTTTTTCACAATGGCAAAATTTCAGGGCGAATACGAATCAACGATGGACTCAAAGGGTCGCTTTCTGATGCCTGCAGCTGTAAAAAAACAGTTGCCAGAATCGGAGAACAGCTTTACCATTTCTCGCGGTGCTGGAAATTGCCTCACATTATATCCTAAATCAACATGGGATAATATACTCAACAAAATTAGTGGTTTAAACGACCTTGACCCAAGAGTGGTTGTTTTTAAAAGAAATTTTTTGCGTGGTGCAACTGAAGTGAGTTTGGATAATGCTGGAAAACTGAATGTGCCTCAATCATTATTGGACTATGCAGGTGTAAAAAAAGACATTGTAATTTTTGGTGTTTTATCTCGCTTTGAAATTTGGGATAAAACTAAGTACAATGAAATGTTTGATAGTACCAGTGATGCAACATTGAGTGAAAATGCAAAAGCGATTTTGGATGAATACAAAATAAATTTTAATGATTAATTGTTATGAACGAAAGCAATAGCAATTATCACGTACCAGTTCTTTATAATGAAACAATTGAAGCCTTAAACATCAAGCCCGATGGGGTTTATGTCGATTGCACGTTTGGCGGCGGTGGGCATAGTAAAGGGATTTTAGAGCGACTAAATGCTAACGGAAAACTGATTGCTTTTGATCAAGACACAGATGCTCAACAAAATTTGTTGAATGATGAAAGAGTAGTTTTTGTGCCTCATAATTTTAGACATATTCAAAGGTTTTTGAGGCTGTATAAAATTGACAAGGTTGATGGGGTGCTTGCAGATTTAGGTGTTAGTAGTCATCAGTTCGATGAGGGGACAAGAGGCTTCAGTACAAGGTTTGATGGGCCATTGGATATGAGAATGAATGTGCATGAGCAGTTGACGGCAAAACAAGTTGTAGAAACATACGCTGCACAACAATTGCAGTTAATGTTTCAAGAGTTTGGACAAGTAACAAACGCAAAAACTTTAGCACAACATATTGCTGCAAATCGCAACAGTGTTGAGCTTGAAACGATTGCTCAATTTAAAACGTTCATTAGCTCTTTGGTAAAAGGTAATCCCAATAAATATTTAGCCCAGGTTTTTCAGGCAATAAGAATTGAAGTGAATGATGAAGTGGGTGCGTTGAAAGAAATGTTACAGCAGTTGCCCAATATTTTAAGAGAAGGTGGAAGGGCTGCTATTATTACGTTTCATTCTTTAGAAGATAGATTGGTAAAGAACTTTTTTAAGAATGGTGCTTTTGAAATTGAAGAAGATTTAAATCCTTTTTCAACTGAAGTTAAAGCAAAAATATTCCGACCCGTTTCTAAAAAACCTATTGAAGCAAGTGTTGAAGAGTTAAAAAAGAATAGTAGAAGTAGGAGTGCGAAATTGAGGGTGGTGGAGAGAGTTTGATGATGTGAAGATGAGTATAGTTAATGAAGTTTGTTGTATAGCTGAGTAGAGATTAAAAAGCTGAAGTGTGCGACGCAACAAATGTTAAATAGTAGTAATGATGCTGGTATCAAAAGAAAAATAAATACCCTGATACTTTAAATATAATAATCCGTGACAGAAACGACTGCTCCAACAGCTAATGAACAAATAAAAAAATCTCCCCAAAAAGGGATGGCCAATCTGTTTCAAACAAAATGGATTAATGCAAATATTTTATTTTTTTTATATGTAGCTTTTTTGACAATTATCTATACGGCTTATGGGCATTGGACAGACAAGACCTTGAGGAATATCTCTAGTGTAAAAAAAGAAATAGAAGTATTGGAGTACGACTATAAATCAAAAAAAATAGAGACTAGCAAAATTAATCATCAGGATGAGGTATTAAAAAATGTAACACCCATGGGGTTAACTGTTAGTGAAACAACTCCAATTATTATAAAGAAATAAATTGAATTTAAAAGACGACATATCGCTAAGGGCATCTGTTTTATTTTTTGCTGTATCTATATTTTGTATTGCTATATTAGGTAAAGCAACTTATGAACAACAAATTAGAGGTGGTTTTTGGAGAAGAGTCTTTTCGAAATTTAGTATTAAACATAATGTGCCAATTGAAGCGATGCGAGGTACAATTTACTCGGATGACAATAAAATTTTAGCGGCTAGTATGCCAGAGTTTGATGTTGTTATTGATATGAGTGTCGCCAAAGAGTATGTTAAATCTGCTAATGTAGAAATGGCAAAAAAGTTGGATACTTTTTTTATGAAGTACAGTGAAATCAATGCCAGTAGCGATAATAATAAATCTTGGGGTGCATACAAAAAAGAATTTGTTGAAGCTGCAAAATACGAAAGTCCTAGAGATAGATTTTATCTGTTCGAGGAAAATATGCCTTATGAAAAATATATAGCTTTTAAACAATTTCCTTTCGCATCTGATGGGAAAAATAAGAATGGTATAATATATAAAAAGACATTCAAACGAATAAAGCCGTTGCCACAATTGGCATCAATTATTGTTGGAAAAGTGAAAGATGATAATGCTACAAGAGGACTAGAATACAGTTTTGACAGTGTTTTGAGAGGCATTACCGGAAAACAAACAATTAAGCTTTTGGGCAACAATGCATCAATGCCAATAGATGAAGACGGCGAAGTAGATTTAACACCACAAAATGGAAGTGATATTCATACCAATCTTAATATTTTGATACAAGAAATTGCAAGAGATGAATTAAAGAAAAAATTGGTGGAAAATCAATCCCTTTATGGCTGTGCGATTGTGATGGAAGTTCAAACAGGTAAGATTAAGGCTATTGCAAATGCAGGCCTGTCAAGGCTTGATTCTTCAACAATTTTTAGTAGTAGAGTTTATGCAGAAGGCGAATATGATGAATATGAAAACTATGCAATGCGTAAAACAGAGCCAGGTAGCACTTTGAAATTAGTAACATTAATGAATTTATTGGAAGATAGGAAAATTGACATTAATACGACTGTGGATTTAGAGGGTGGCAAATGGATTTATCCAAATGCCAAAAATGGTGATTTTATTGAAGATGCAGAGCAGCATGGATTGCACCAAGTGCCTGTTGAGACAGCATTTGCAGCAAGTAGTAATGTTGGAATGTCTAAATTGGCATATAAATTTTATAGTACAAACATACAGGCATATAAAAACAGGTTGAATGCATTAAAACTAAACAGAGATTCTGCCGATGATATTGAAATTGTGAAACCAGAAACACATCTTAGAGTGAGGCCAAATTCTTTACCCGATTTTTTGAGAAGTTCATTTGGTTATGTTGTTCAAACTTCTCCAATAAGAATGTTGAGTATTTATAATGCTATTGCAAATAATGGTGCGATGATGAAGCCATATTTAATAAGTGCCTTTTCAAGTGAAGGAGTTGCTAGTAAAGAGTTTCAACCAACTGTTATTAATCAAAATTTTTGTAGTAAAGCTACTTGTAGTAGTTTAAAAAAATGTTTGCAAAGCGTATGCTACAGCGAACATGGTACTGCAAAAGATAAGTTTAAAGATCTGAGTTTTATGGTTGCCGGCAAAACTGGAACAAGCTATTATTTAGATAAAGGAATTAAACTTAGTGATAGAATTTATCAATCATCTTTTGTTGGATATTTTCCTGCCAATAGTCCAAAGTATAGTTGTATTGTAGTGATTGTAAATAGAAAAAACTCTCCTAAACATTTTGGTGGAGACGTTGCGGCCCCTGTGTTTAAAAATATTGCCAATAGAATTTATAGTGTCTTTATTCACGATAGTTCAGCTGCTAAAAGCCAATATCTCGTATCAAATAATAGTAGTTTATATTATAATGGATTTACTGGCAATGCCTCTTTTATAATGCAAAAAGTTGGAGCTAATTCTCAATTAAATGGAGCAAGATTTAATGATATAGTTACTGCATCATATAATGCTAAAACTTTCGTAGGTGTTAAACAAAAAATAGTGAACAATGCAATGCCTTCATTGAAAGGAATGAGTATAAAAGATGCTGTTTACTTGTGTGAAACTATTGGCTTAAAAGTAAATGTTCATGGCAAAGGAAAAGTAAATAAACAATCTGTTGCAGAAGGAAATAAAATAAAATTTGGTGAACAAATAAATCTTGAATTGAATTAATGATTTCGTTGCAGAAAATATTATACAAAGTGTCTCTAAAAGCTGTGCAAGGTTCAACAGATATTGCAGTAGCCGGTATTGCAATAGATTCAAGGTTAGTTCAAAAAGACTTTGTTTTTGTTGCCATTAAAGGAGAGAAAACAGATGGTCATACATATATCAGTAAAGCTATTGAATTTGGTGCAAAAGTTATTGTTTGTGAAGAAATGCCCCTATTAACAATTGATGGAGTTTCATACTTGCAAGTAAATAATACACACGAAACGGTTGCATTATTATCTCATCAATTTTATGGTGAGCCGTCAAAAAAAGTGAAACTAATAGGTGTAACAGGTACAAATGGGAAAACAACAATAGCCACTATTTTATTTAAATTGTTTACACAACTTGGATATAAATGTGGGTTGATTTCAACAGTTCAAAATCAAGTAGCCAATATTGTAATTCCGTCAACTCATACAACACCCGATGCAATTAGTTTAAACGAGCTGTTGGTTAAAATGGTTGACGCAAATTGTACGCATGTTTTTATGGAATGCAGTAGTCACGCTATTCATCAACATAGAATTACAGGATTGCATTTCGCTGGAGGTATCTTTAGCAATATCACACACGATCATTTAGATTACCATAAAACATTTGATGAATATATAAAAGTTAAGAAGACATTTTTTGATAATCTTTCATCATCATCTTTTGCTATTTCTAATGCTGATGATAGAAGAGGAGAAGTGATGTTACAGAATACAATTGCTAAAAAGTATTATTATAGTTTAAAGTCTCCATCAAACTTTAAAGGCAAAATTTTAGATAATGCACTTACTGGTTTGCAAATGTTGGTGAATGATATTGAAGTACATTTTAGATTGATTGGAGAATTTAATGCATATAACCTTTTGGCAGTTTATGCAACAGCAATTTGCTTAGGTGAAGATAAGCAGAAAGTATTGACAGCATTGAGTTTGATTACTGGAGCGGAAGGAAGATTTGATTATATTATTGGCAATAATTTAGTTGTAGGAATTGTTGATTATGCACACACGCCCGATGCTTTGGAAAATGTTTTATCTACAATAAAAAAATTGAGAAAAGGAAACGAAAAAGTAATTACTGTAGTTGGTTGTGGTGGTGATAGGGATAAAACAAAACGTCCAATAATGGC
>CANGOT010000111.1 GCA_947455425.1 Chitinophagaceae bacterium
AGACCCCATGTATAAAAACCTTGCTTGGTGGTGGTTTGTACCCTATCCTTTCGTTTTAAAATATTTTCAAAAGAAAATTCAATAACACTTATTATTTTACTCCATATACTTTCAACCTCAAATTTTTCATTCTCAAATTAATATTGGCTTTTTGGGTATAAAGTCCTAGGTTAAAAACCAGATTTTTGTAATTTCTATAATCCCCCAAAGTAAACATATCGTTTGTTGAAACAGCATTAAATTGCTTTTCTATATAATCTCCTTTTGTCATTAACACAATATCCCTGTTGCTCCAATGCAAATAGTTTCTGCCACCATTGGTGGTGTCGAGTAATGCAAGCCTGAATGATGGCTGATCTTCTGTTCCTGAAGTTAACAACATAACATCAGCAAACATTTCCATATACAGGTACTTGTAATCTTTTGGTATTCTTAATTCTGGTAATAAAATAGTATCACTCTCCTTTGTATAAACGAGATGTGTTGCTGTATCAAAATGCTCTAGCAGTAGTGTTTTTTTTCCCATTGAAAGCATTTGATCCGCTGGAAAAATCTTATTATTATCACACACATAACTATTAATAATTTTATAGTTATTTAATAAATGTGTGATGTGATTTTTTATAGAATCGTTTTGAATTTTATCTAATAACAAATCGGGTGTAAGCTTATATAATTCATCGTTCGAGAGCATATATTCATGATAAATATAATCACCAATCTCTCTATTCCACGACATAAATGGCATTGATTGTGTATTACGAAAACTTGCACAAGTATCCATTACATCTGCAACCCAATGCACATCTTTGGGTTGATAGGCCAGTTTATAATTATCAAGCAACAAAGCACTAATAGTAGGTGCTAAATTATTATGAGAATTTACAGCATAAAAATTTTTGGGTGCTTTTAACATTGGTGAATAAACTATCAACGGAACATGATAATCATCAATGCTGCAAGTAGAAGGGAAAGAACCTATGTGATGGTCGCCTGTGATAAAAAAGATGGTATTTGCGAAGTCTTTTCTTTTAGCATAATTTTTAAAAAATGTTTTTAAGCAATCATCAGCAAACATAAAAGTAGTAAGCACCTTCTTACATTCTTTGAGTGTTTTTTTTATATCAGATGTAACTTTAATAGTCTTCATTTTTTCATCAAATATTTTCTCATAGGCGGGCTTTTGCTCAAACAAATATGGCATATGCGATGTGGCTGTATGATAGATATTCAAGTAGGGTGTTTGCTTTAATGAGTCCATCACTTCAAAGCTTCTGCTGTATAGAGCATCGTCAGGATAACCCATAGACCAGCCTTCCTCTCCCACGCCCATCTCTTTATACTTTGATGGATATTTCTCAAGCACCATATCTGTTCCTTGCAAACGAATGTAACCTCCCATATTATCGAAATCTGGATTAAAGCCTATCAGAAATTTAGTGTGGTATCCATTTGCTTTGCATATCTTAATTAGGGATAAATGATCTGGCATAATGTTCATTGCAGAGAAACCTCTTTTACCATATGGCAATGAACCAGATATGGCTGGATGTGCTGCAAACGTACCTGGTGCTGTACTTAAAAAATTATCCCAAACCAAACTACTTTTTGATAATGAATCTAAGAAAGGCGTGAAACTGCTGGCATAGGCATTGGCACCACTAAAATCTCTTGAAAGCCCTTCTACCACAATGATTACAACATTAGGTGGTGTTGTTTTATTAAGATTAAAAAAATTACCTAAAACATCTTTACCATTATTTTTATGTAGCAAAGGATATTCTTTACTTGCAAAATCGAATGGATGATTTTGTTGATAAAAAGCAATCTCAGCATCCAATTCTTCTTTAGTTAATTTACTTGCATCGAACTTACCTTTTGTTTTAAAATACCTGTAAGAGTCTTTAATCCAATAGCCCAATTTATTGCAGGTTAAATAGTAAGATGAAACATTGTTAAACAATCTTTCTGTAGGATTAGAAAATATAAAAAAAACAGAAGAAAGTAAAGAGCAGCTTAACAAAACAATAAGTGTACTTTTTTTGAATTGAATTTTATCAATTATTTTATAATACAATAAATAATAGAGTGGTATATAAATCACAAAAGGGAGATAGATCCAATAGCCACTTGTCATCATTTGTTTTGCAGTAACAAATGATTCATCAAAATCTCTGGTAAAAAATTCGTGATCAAAAGGTGTGTTTCTTTCAGAAAAAACAATAATTAAAGCAATGTAAACAACTATATGCAATGTGTTGACACTATGAAACACAATACCCGGCAAATACTTATGAGCAAAAGATAGTAAGAAATAAGGCAACAAGAAAAAGCAACCAAAAATAAAAATAGTCCACACATCATACAACATTCCTAGCAACTCGAATTGATAACTATGTGTAACAAATAATTTAGAAGCAACAGCAAAATATTCATAGACCCTCATTAAACAAATAGTAATAATAAGAGACAATAGAAACTTAAAATATTGCTGAAAAAACAGGAAAAATCTCGATGACATTTAAGTGGTTAAGCAGACGAAATTAATTTGAAATATTTACATATGAAATATTTGTTAATTTTTTAAAAAAGATAAATGATTATGGAATGTTTCAAATCTACCCATTTTGAATATCTAAAAAGAGGTTCTATTTACTCTTAGCTGTTGCTTTGTCTGTATTTTCTTTAATTCTATACTTTACAATTCTTTTAATCAGAGCTATTGGCAAAGGCTTATCAACAGGAAATTGCACCGCTCCTTTTGAAGTTTTGTACGTTGCGAATTCATCTATAAAATTGGCTATACCACTAGCTGTTGGATAAAAACCAATATGTTTTTTATATCCAGCAAAGTAAACCAGCATACCCTTATACTTATAGGCTGGCATTTTATAACTAATAACTTCTTCGGCTTGTGGAGCAGCTTCCATAATAGATTTTCTAAGCTGCTGAAGTTTCAATTGAACTTCCTGTGGAAATATCGCTATATAACTATCTACATCTTTAAAATCAGTTATTATATTTTGCATACAGTTTGAGTATAATTTTGATTTCAAAGATACTGAATCAAATACTTATTACATAACAAAGAAAAATGAATTTACAACCTATACTAGGTAATGAATTAATCTCATTACAACCCATTACAGACAATGATTTTGAAGCATTGTTTACCATTGCAGCCGACCCATTAATCTGGGAGCAGCATCCAGATACATTACGTTACAAAAGAGAAGTTTTTAAAAATTATTTCGATAGTGCTATCGCATCTAAAGGAGCATTTTTAATTATAGATAATGCAACCCATGAAATTATTGGCAGTAGCCGCTATTATGAATTAGACAATAATCAAATTGCAATAGGGTACACTTTTATTGCAAGAGAATACTGGGGTAAAGCTTATAATAAACAGTTAAAAAACTTAATGATTAATTATGCATTTATGCATGTGGAGAAAGTAGTTTTTTATATTGGCTGCAATAATATTCGCTCACAAAAAGCAATCGAGAAAATAGGAGCAAAATTAATTGGTACAAAAGATGATTCTCTGGTTTACGGCATTAATAAAACAGAATGGAATAAAAACAACTAACCATGTAAACTACAATCCGTCTAACGCTTGTTCAAAGTCTGCAATGATATCTTCAATATTTTCTATGCCAACACTTAATCTTATTAATCCATCGGTAATACCAAACTTTATTCTTTCTTCTTTTGGCACAGAATAATGAGTGGTGCTTGCCGGGTGAGAAATAAGTGTATCTACCGTGCCCAAAGAAACTGCTCTGGTACACATTTGTAATTTATTCTGAAAAGCAATACCAGCCTGCAATCCACCTTTTAATTCAAAACTAAATACTGGTGCATCATCTCGCATTTGTTTTTTTGCAATAGCATGGTCCGGATGAGAAATTAAACCTGTATAGTTTACTTTTTCAATAGCCTGATGCTCTTGCAAATAGTTTGCAAGCTGTTTTGCATTTTGGCAATGACGCTCCATTCTAATCTCCAATGTTTTAATGCCATTCATCAATAGAAAGGCATCAAATGGATTACTGTTACCACCCAATAAAGCAAACCATTTCCATAGTTTGGTTTTCATTAATTCAATATCTTTTCCCAATAAAACACCACCAATTGCGGTACCGTGACCATTAAGAAATTTAGTGGTAGAATGAAACACAAAGTCTACATTAAACCTAAATGGCTGTTGCAAATAAGGTGTAGCAAAAGTGTTATCTACAGTTACTATTAAGTTGTTTGCTTTAGCAAGTTTGCTCAATGCTTCTATATCTACACACTGAATAGTTGGATTAGCCGGCGTTTCTATATGAACCAGTTTAATGGATGGATTTTGTGCAATGGCGTTTTCTACTTCGCTGATATTTCTCATATCAACAATAATCGTTTCAATGCCAGTATCTGCAAGCACTTTATGCATTAGTTCATAAGTTCCACCGTATAAAGAGTAATGAGAAAGAATGGCATCACCAGCTTTTAAATTACCCAGAAACATCGTTGCCATTGCTGCTTGTCCGCTACTATGTAATAATGCTTTTAACTCAAGTTGATTACCACTAGCATCTTTTAATCCAAATGCTTCTAGTGCAGCAATTGTTTCCTCAACAGCTTTGCAAGTAGGGTTTGCCCAACGAGAATATATTCTCTCTTTATCCTTACTTTCAAAACGCTCCATACCTTCCTCTGTAGAACCATAAGTAAAAGTTGATGTGGCATATATAGGAACAAGATGTGCGTCTTCTGCATTGTCATTTGATGCACTGTGTAAAGCCGTAGATGAAATGCCCTTGAATGATGATTTAGATTTCATTTGAATAATATAAAAAAGAATGATTGCAAGATTAAAGCAACAAAACAAATTTCATCCTTTATTTTTGATAAAGATTTAAAAACTTGTTTATGAATCGTCCTATAAGAGTATTGGTTGCAAAAGTTGGATTAGATGGCCACGATCGTGGAGCAAAAGTGATTGCTACTGCATTGCGTGATGCGGGTATGGAAGTAATATATACTGGCTTGCGTCAAACGCCCGAAATGGTTGTAAATGCTGCATTGCAAGAAGATGTGGATGCTATTGGCGTAAGTATTTTAAGTGGTGCTCATATGACTGTCTTCCCTAAAATCCTCACCTTAATGAAAGAAAAAGATATGAACGATGTGTTGCTAACTGGTGGAGGCATTATACCAGAAGATGATATGAATACTTTAAATGAATTGGGTGCAGGAAAACTATTTGCTCCTGGTACTTCAACAGCCGATATTGCAGGATATATTACTAATTGGGTGAAAGAGAACAGAAGTTTTTAATCTACGATGTTGAATGTGCGAAGTACGATTTCAAACCATTTACAACGCAATTAACCCATTCACAATTTACTATTTACAACTAATCATTCAAACAATATATTTGTTCAATGGAAATCACAACCCAAACAATAGATAAACTTTCAAATCTGGCTCAGTTGCAATTTTCAGATACAGAAAAAGAAAGTATTAAAGCAGACCTTAACAAAATGATTGGCTTTATTGAACAATTGGAAAAAATTGATACAACAGGTGTTGAACCTTTATTGCATATTTCGGATGCAGTGAATGTTTTAAGAGAAGATAAATTGGCAGGTAGTATTAGTAGAGAAGAGGCTTTATTGAATGCCCCATCCAGCGATGGTCAGTTTTTTACAGTACCTAAAGTTATTAAAAAGTAATTTGTTTACAGTTGATGGTTTATCAAAGACTGAATATTAAAACATAAACAAAACTGTAAACCATAAACCATAAACGTTTTTTAAATGAGTTCAATCATCACCATAGAAAAATTATACAAAACTTACTTCATGGGTAAGCAAAGTGTGCAGGTTTTAAAAGGCTTGTCGCTTGACATTATGAAAAACGAATATGTTGCATTAATGGGACCTAGTGGTAGTGGCAAAAGTACCTTGATGAATATTCTTGGATGTTTAGATACACCCACAGCAGGTAAATATATTTTGAATGGAAAAGATGTGAGCAAGATGCCTGATGATGATTTAGCCGAAGTGAGAAATAAAGAAATTGGATTCGTGTTTCAACAGTTCAATCTTTTACCAAGATTATCAGCCATTGAAAATGTGGCATTACCATTAATTTATGCTGGTGTAAACAAAAAAGATAGAACAGAAAGAGCTATAGAAAGTTTAAGAAAAGTAGGACTTGCAGAAAGAGGACATCATAAAAGCAATGAATTAAGTGGTGGACAAATACAACGTGTGGCTATAGCACGTGCTTTAATAAACAATCCTTCTCTCCTATTAGCAGATGAACCAACAGGAAATTTAGATAGTAAAACATCGGTTGAAGTAATGGATATTTTTGCTAAAATTCAAGAATCGGGTAATACCGTAGTGTTGGTAACCCACGAAGAAGATATTGCAAAATATGCCAAAAGAATTGTTAGATTAAAAGATGGCGTTATTGAAAGTGATAATAGAAATTAATAAAGATTTTAGTAAGTATAGAAGAATTTTAATTACTACCTACTAATTACTAACTACTAATTATGAAGATATATACAAAAACAGGAGATAAAGGAACTACCAGTTTGATTGGTGGAACAAAGGTTTCAAAAAGTCATGTTCGTATTGAAAGTTATGGAACTATAGATGAGTTAAATAGTTTTATTGGGCTATGTGCAGATAGCATAAATGATTTGCATAGTAAAGTTTCTTTAAAAGAAATTCAGGATAGATTGTTTACAATAGGCTCATCTTTAGCTTGCGACCCAGACAAAGAGCCAAAACTTAAATTACCCGATTTAAAAGAATCGGATATTAGTTTTCTTGAACAGGAAATAGATAAAATGAATGACGTGCTGCCAGTAATGAAAAACTTTATTTTACCAGGTGGACATATTTCAGTTTCTCATCTTCACGTTGCCAGATGTGTTTGCCGAAGAGCAGAAAGAATTTGTGTTTTAATGCAAGACAATAAAATGTTTATCGATGAAACAGTCATTAAATACATCAATCGTTTAAGTGATTACTTATTTGTATTGGCAAGATATATTGCTAAACTAAATAATGCCGAAGAAATTGTTTGGAAACCGAGGGTTTTGTAGTTAGTCTATAAACTTTTTTCTTGGATTTCTTTTATGATGAAATATGCTAACAATTACAATTTGCTTTTCATATTCATCTATAAAATAAACAACACTGAAGGGAAAAGATTTTGTTTTTACTTCGTAGAAAACGCTAAAACTATTTTTAAAAGCTTTAGGTTGTAGAGCTATATTTTTTATGGTAGAATTTATAGATTCAATAAACTTTTGAGCAGTTGCAATACTTCTTTCTTTATACCAAATCAAGGAAGCTAAATACTCTTTGCTAGCACGCTCTCGATAAGTAATTTTATATATACTATTTAGTCTTCATTAAGGCTGCAATTTGTTTGTCCATCGCTTCTTGAGTAATGATAGTTTTGTTTTTTTGGTA
>CANGOT010000112.1 GCA_947455425.1 Chitinophagaceae bacterium
GTATTCATTGGATGGTTTTTATATTTTGATTTTACGTGTGCAAATATTTTATCAATATTAAATCCTGCAGTTAAATCAATTTTATTTTTACTGATAAAATAATCGGGATAAGAATTTCTTAGCTGACGAGAAGTTTTATTTTCTTTAGCAAGATGCGTTAAAAATAATGCGATACCAATCAATGCATCCCGACCATAATGTAAATCTGGAACAATGATGCCACCATTGCCTTCTCCACCAATAACAGCATTGGTTTCTTTCATTTTGTTTACCACATTTACTTCTCCAACAGCAGATGGGGTATAGGTTCCACCGTGTTTTACAGTAACATCTTTTAATGCTTTTGTTGAAGACATATTGCTAACGGTATTACCTTTTCTATGTTTTAAAACATAATCGGCAACTGCAACTAAAGTATATTCTTCTCCAAATAATAATCCATCTTCTGTAACAAAACAAAGTCTATCAACATCTGGGTCAACAGCAATTCCAAGGTCGGCTTTTTGCCTGTCCACTTCCTGGCAAAGCCCTGAAAGGTGTTGTGGCAAAGGTTCTGGGTTATGTGCAAATTGTCCGTTTACTTCAGCATTTAACACAGTAATATTTTCAACGCCTAATGCTTTTAATAATTGAGGAACAGCAAATGCTCCACTACTATTAATGGCATCAACAACAATTTTAAATTTCTTATTTGTAATTGCTGCAACATCCACTAAAGGATAATTTACAATGGCATCTATATGTTGTTGTAGTGCAGTTGTGTTAATGATGTGAGAGCCTAATTTATCAACTGTTACAAAATCAAAATCATTTGCTTCGGCAATGTCTAAAACTTTTTGACCATCGGCTGCATTAATAAATTCGCCCTTATTGTTTAATAATTTTAAAGCATTCCATTCTTTAGGATTGTGGCTTGCAGTAAGGATAATTCCACCTGCTGCATTCTCAAAACCTACAGCCATTTCAACTGTTGGCGTGGTGCTTAATCCAACATCAACTACATCAATACCCAAAGCATTTAAAGTGCTTACTACAATATTTTGAACGAGTTCTCCACTGATTCTTCCATCGCGACCCACAATAACTTTTTTGGTTGAATGATTTTGCTGCAATAACCAAGTGCCATAAGCTGCTGTATATTTAACAATGTCTACAGGTGATAGCCCCTCACCAACTTTTCCACCAATTGTGCCACGAATACCCGATATGCTTCTTATTAACGCCATAACTTTTTCCTCATTAGTTTAGGTGCAAACATAATTTAAAATGAGTTGTAAAGTAGCGGTGTGGATATTGCAAGCATAGGAAGTATTTTTTTGAGTTGTTATAGATGGTAGTATTATCTATGTGGATACTTATATTATTCTTGTGGAAGCCAAAACTATTTATATGGACGTTAGTTCTATTTGTGTAGACACTAAAACTATCTGTATGGATGCTTACATTATTTTTATGGATGTCTGTTTTATTTATGTGGATGCTAGTTATATTCATAAGTATTGTTGTTATATTCTTGCGTACGCTAAAACTATTCTTGTGGAAGGTAGTTGTATTTATGTGGCTACTATAAATACTTTTTAGAAATTTTGTTTTTATTTCTTTTTGGGTTGTGTAAATTGTATGGCACTTGCTAATTTGTATTCTGGGCTGCTTTTTGTGTAAACAGAAGCTATATAATCTTTAGCTGTATTTACCGTGTCAATTAATCCTGTTGTTTCATCGTAGAAACTATGATCTCTTGCAATTCTTTTGTTGCTGGTCGCGACAGTTGAAGTGTCAGCTTTTGTGTTTAAGGTATCTAAATTATCTACATAGGTTGCAATGGCTGTGAGTTGTAATTCGGCTTCGTTTGGAATATAAATAGTTGCTTGTGCGTCTAATAATTTTTTTAAGTCTTTGAAGTGGTCAACGATACTTGTGAAAGCTTGTTGAGATGTTGAAATTGAATTATCGGTTGTGGTTTCTTTTCCATCAACTACTGTTTTTTTGAGTTTAGGTTCGGTGATGCGAATGCCTTGGATTTTTTTATTGATGCTGATTGCATTGTTTTTTGTTTCAACAGTTGCATCGGTTGCTTTTAGAGCATTTAAAATTCGTGTTGCAAATTTGTTATATCCTTTGAAAGCAGCTTTGCGATTGTTGATAGCGGTTTTGTTGCTGCGAACAAGGGTTTTTAAATCGTCTATCATAGTGGTTGCATCTGTTGCCCTTGTTTGCATATTGGCAATTTTGATAGATGTTTTTGAAGGATTGTATTTTGACCCATAACCTTGACAAACCAGAATAAATTTTTTGAAGTTTGCAACATTTTTTGCGTGTCCTGTTTCTGAAATACTTGACATAACTAATTTTTTTATTGTTTTTTAATAATTTGATAAGGCAATTTTCGTAAGAATTTCATAAACGAAATGTTAAAATTTGTAAGTGGTTGCTTTGGGGAAACTGTATAAGAAACAATAGAATATATGAGTAGTAAATATGGCGGGTGAGGACACCCGAGATTAGAGAAAATGTTACTAAAGGGTTTATTTTTATATCTTTTTAGTTAGCTCAATATTTTATCTATTGATGAAATGTGCGACGCAACAAAAGCTTAATAGTATTACTACTGCTGGTAAAAAAATACAAAAGCCCTTGATACAAGTACCAAGAGCGTAGTTAAAAATAACTATCTTTTACAAGCTAAATTTCCAGATGTTTTTAGCCCCATATTTACCCCAGTCTTTCATTGCTTTATTCATTTCTACATAAAGATTTTTCCAGTTTGTTTTTTTACCTTTTTGTGATGGAGTTAGTTGTTTTGGGGTAGGTGCAATTGTTTCTACTTTTGTTGCAAACCAAGTGGTAGATAGTCGTGGCACAGCTAATCCTAAAATTAATCCTGGTAAACCGCCAAAGCTTTCAGGACCACTGCTCACTATAATCTGATCTGTATAAAAGGCAACAATATAAACACTATCACAAATTTTTGTTACTGCTTTTTTGCATTCAAACCCAGCAATTTCGCGGGTTTCACCAGTTATTTTCCATTGAAAATTTCTGATACTATCCTGTATTAAATAGGTTTGTTCAAACACATCTTTTTGAATACTTGTTTTATTATTTTCTAAATCCTGAATAGTTATATCGGTTTCGGAGGGTTTGCTTCCCCACAGATATTTATTTTCAGTATTTTCTTGCTTTAGTCTGTAAACAGTTTTAGTTGCAGTAAAATTTAATTCATACACATCTGTTACAAAACGAGGCATATTTTTTTTCATCTCAGTGAGCCAAACATTATCTTCTCCATCATCTTCATCTTCTATTGCCTTAAACTGGTTAACTTTTTTTTCGTATTCAACTTTACCTTGGGTAAGAAAAATTGTTTGAGCATTCGCATTATAGAAACAAAAAAAAGTCGAAAGGAATATTATGAACTTCATGTAATTATTTTTTAAGTGAAAAAAAGTTAAAAGGCAACTACTCACTTGCCTTTTTATTTTTATTAAAGTTGTAGATAATAGAAAACATTACATAGCGTTGAACTACTTGCTTTGTTGTTTGAGAAATATAGTTACTACTAATGTTTCGGTCAATATTTGAGTTTGTATTAAAAATATCGTTTGCAAATATTTTGGCCTGCCAATTTTCAGATTTATCAAGCGATTTTCTTAGACCCACAGAAGCAACATAAGTATCTCTAGTGTTGGTAAAAGTTGTGGTTTTTTGATAGAGTGTAGCTCTTGCATCAATATCAAAATATAATTTTTGTTTTTTGAATTTGAGTTCCAGATTTCCACCTAAACTATAGCTCCAATAATTTGTTCCTGATGGATTAATTGTAGATTTTGATGTGTTATAAGAGGGGCCGATATCAAAGTAATAATTATACCATTTATCGCCCCAATAACTTGTACCAACAGAGAAATTGTAAGTCTTGGTATCATTCGTGTTTTTATTGCCATTCATAAAGTTTGAATACCTCATAATAGAGGGGCTAAAATTGAAATTTAAATTAAATGAAGGCAAAGCTTCAAATCTGTAAGAACTCCACATATAAAAATTATAATTGCCATTTACATTTACATATTGGCTAACGTTTTTACCTGTTTTAATATCATAATTATTGGATGAAGTAATAGCGTTTTGGGTTGTATTAAAGTTAGCATAGATATAAATACTTTTACTTTTTATGATTTGATATTTTGAAAAATTAAAAGTGAAATGATGCTGAAACTCTTGTTGCAAATTTTGATTTCCAATTCGAATATTCAATGGATCACTATTGTCGATTATGGGTTGAATTTGAGATAATGTGGGGTTATTTGTTCTGCCATGGTAAGTAAGTTCAAGTCTTGTTTGCTTTTTAGGGGTAAATTCAATTCTTGTGTATGGCAAAAAGTTAGTGAAACTAACAGAGCGATTATTGATTGCTTGCAAGTCGTTTAATTTATAGGTTACAGCACCTAATCCACTGCCAATTGTATAGTTTATTTTTTTGTCTTTGAACTTTATGTTGAAGCTTCCTGTATGAGCAATTGTATTAAAGATAAAATGATTGCTTAAGCTATCTACGATGTTCGTATAGCTATTACCCGATGAAGGTTTACTGTATGTGGCTCTAGCAGCATCGTTTTTATTATTTTGAAATTTATAATTTAATTCAAGAAATACTTTTTTAGATAAAGGTTCGGTGTAAGTAGCTTTACTTGAAATAGAGAATTTGTTTTGAGAACTTGTTTTATACTGATCTGTTAACTCTATATTTCCAACACCAGAATTATAGAAAAGATTATTGGTAAATAAATAACCATTATTGTCCTCATTCACCATATCTATATCTGTATTTACAGAAATAGTTCTTCCTTTTTTCTTTAGCTTTTTTCTCCAAAAAACTGTACCTAGTAAGGTTTCATTTTTTTCGTTGTTGGTCGTTGTTCTAAAAGTGTTATTAATTAATTCACCCTTAGCACTATTGCTATTTCCACTATAAGTATTACTGGTATTACCACTTACAACACTACCTGTTAAAATTGTTTTTAGCGAACTAGTAGAATCTATAGTCCATTCATAAGTGGTTCTTAAACGATTTCTATTTTTATTGTTGGTGAAAGTTTGTGAAGTGTTGCCTGTTGTAAACGTAGAATCTATCAGTGTTTTACTGTCTGTTGCAATAGTACCTGTAACATCCAGGTTGTTATATTGATAGGTATTAATGATATTATGTTTATCCTTATTCCACTTTTGTGAGTAATGTAACCCTGCTGTGGTAGACGTTGGTAAACCTTGCCCCCAACTAAAATCATCACCATTACTCCACATGCTCATGCCTCCATCATCATTCACTTCAGTGTTGCTATTTAAATCTTCGCCATAACTTCTTTTTTCTTCCCAATTTAATGATTCGAATTTAGTATTATCGTTCGTAATGTATGCCGCTACTTTACTTTTTGCTTTAAAAGCATTTGCTAAAACTTTACCTGTTCTATAGTCTTTAAAGTTAGTGCCAGCTTCTATTTTTCCAAAATATCCTTTCTTCTTATCATCTTTTAGTTGCAGATTAATTGTTTTGTTTTTTTCGCCATCGTCGATTCCTGTAAATGCAGCCTGATCACTTTTTTTATCGAATACCTGAACTTTATCTATTGCGTCGGCTCTCAAATTTTGTGTAACTACAGCAGGATCATCACTAAAAAATTCTTCTCCGTCTACCAATACTTTTTTTACAGTTTCTCCTTGTGCTGTTATTTCTCCTTTGCCATTTACAGTGATACCTGGTAGTTTTTTAAGTAGTTCCTGAACATTTGCATTTGCCCCTACTCTAAAACTATCAGCTCTATATTCCGTGGTATCACCCTTCATTCTGATAGCTGCAATTTTTTGCTTTACTACAACTTCTTCAAGCAGTTTTTCTTTGGTAATTAATGGAATAATTCCCAAGCTTAGAGATTTGTCATTTATAGAAATAATATCAGAATAGTCTGCATAAGTTGGATTTGAAATTTGTAAGATATATTTTCCCTGTGGAATGCTCAATAGTTTGAAACTACCATCATTGCTGGTTCTTGCAAACTTTACTAAAACAGAATCCTTTGCTCTTAGTATCATTACACTTGCATTTGATAAATATTTTTTGTTGAGGGTATCATTTACCGAACCTGTAATATTGTTTTCCTGAGCAGTGGATTTAATGACAAATAAAATAAAAGTAATAGTAATGGCAGTTTTGAAATTCATTCGTTTGGTTTAATGTATCAATTAAACTACAATATTTACTCATTAGTTTCAAACTGCAAAAGATTTCAAGAAATTTAACATTTCATTTTAAATGTTACGCAATGAAATGAACAGAGGATTATAAGAATTTATTTTATACAGCTATCAATAAAAAAGCCGTTAGCAAGAATACCAACGGCTTTTTTATCTAATATGAGAAAAGATTTTAGAAATTCAATTTAATTCCTAATTGACCTTGCCAACGTGAGTTGATAGGATCTAATGTATAGTATTGTCCACCCACACCATTTGGTTTAATAAAGTTGTAAGTAGGAGTATAACCGCTTGTAGGGATACCTACTGCATTACCAGCAGCATCTTTAGTATATTTTAAGAAGTTAACAGTGTAGTTATTTACATTGGTAACGAAGTTTACGCGACCCCATTCATTGTTCAATAAATTCAATACATTGAATACATCTAAACTAATTTGAATGGTTTGGAATTTATTGGTTTTGCTCAACTTAAACTCGTGCATAATTTTCATATCAAGTTGATTATTCCAAGGTGTAGTTAAACCATTTCTTTCGGCATATTGACCTCTGCGAGTTTTTAAATAACTATCACTATTAATGAAGTTATCTAAATCAACCCATTGTTGAGATGCGGTATAAGTACTACCATCGCTTAGTTTATAATCAGCTAAATTGATATCGCCTTGATTTTTTGGAATGTAAGGTAATGGTGCATTTGAACCACCTGTACCTGGAGCAGATTGATAAATTAAACTATATGGATTACCCGATTGACCTGCATATACAAATGCAATTGAAGTTGTGTGTCTTTCGTTCCAAACAAAACCAGTAGCAATGCTTCCAACAATACGATGACGTAAGTCGAAATTAGAATTTGATAATTGTGGTGTATTAGGTGCAATACTAGGATTTAAGTTGTAGTTACTTTCCCAAGAGTTACGAATACCATTGCTCATATCTTTACTTTGCCCATAGGTATAAGCTAAACTCCAGTTAAGATTTAATTTATGGTTACCAACTTTAATATTATTAGTTGTTTTGCTTAATTGTGCAGTGATATTATATCTATATCCTTCGTGTGTATTACTTAAGAAATATACGTTTGAGTAAGCTGTATTATATTTTCCTTTGCCCGTATAGATAGGAGATTGTGTTGGTCCACTTGTAAAATACTGAGCA
>CANGOT010000113.1 GCA_947455425.1 Chitinophagaceae bacterium
TAAAAGTCTGCTTGTTTTATTTTCCAGTAGTTCAAGACCTGCTTTTTTTATTTTGGAGCTTAAGAAAATTTTCTCTTCATCGGTTAAATTTTCCTTTGTTTCAATTTCACCCAGCTCTACTCTTATGGGTGTTATATCCAGTTCTAGCAGTGCTTCTCTAACAACGACTTTACAACTTTCGCAAGCCATATGTTTAATGTATATCTTCATATTTTGTTTTAAATAACTCATCATTACTTTTCAGTAATCATTTAAACATACACTAATTAATCCACACCCTGTGTTTTGTTTTGAGATCGCAATGCCATAAGCAGCTTTGCCAAATAATCATCAGTGTTTCTTGTTTACTACAATTTAATATTTATTGGTTAATATGCGATTGTTTTTGAGGAATGTATAAAAGATTGCAACCAAGCAACCAAGTAACGGTTTATTGACAAGCAAATAGTGATATCCATAAATAAAAGAGGCTGCCCATTAAAGACAGCCTCTTTTATTAAATAAGTTTGATATTATTAAAAAATATTAGTTCCGTTGGTTTGGTACGTATATCTAAAAGTATACACTAAGCTATCTGGTTGAGAGCCAAATGGTCCGCCGGTAATCATATTTACAGGTGATACACTGGTTAATTCTAATTTAGCATAGTGTGCACCATCGGCAGTTTTAAAAACAAATGTTCTTGGTGTTACAATGGTTGGTAATGTTGGTGTTGCAAGATTAAAACTATACCAATCAGAACCTTTAATAGCTGTTTGTGTAGCAGTAGTATCGTAAGCATATCCATTTAATGGAGCTGTAACAACCGTGTTAAAAGCATTGGCTTGTACAATAGCACCTGCATTGCCCGGGCCACTGCTATGACTGTTTACAAACATATTAGGTGCATAAGCAGATTGAATAAATCCAAAATCCCAATTGCTGGTGGCAGAATCGGTGTTGGCAACATTAGTAGAATCTTTAAATCTAAATAAAGTATAAAACTGTAGTGGACTAAAAGGAAGTTTTAAAGATTTAGTTGTTGTGAATGATGTTGATGGAATAGGTGTAGTACCCAAGGTTTTAAAGCTAATATCGGCACCATAACTTACACCCACTTCGTTGATAGCATAGGCTCTAATATGGTAAGTGATTCCTGATGTTAAACTAGAAAGAACACTTGTATAAGCACCCAGACCATTGATGGCATCGGTAAGTTTATTGGTTAAAATGGTAGGGTTTGCATCGGTTCCAAAAACAATACCTCTTTCAATAATGGTTGCACCACCATCTGAAATAACATTACCTCCGGTTTTAACACCCCTAAGTGTTATGTTGGTAGGAGCAGTAGTTGTAACAGTTGGCAAAGTAGTGCCGTCTTCTTTTTTGCAAGAAGAAATAGTAGTTAGAATAACAAAGGCTAATACAAAAATATTTTTCATTTTACTCGTTTGTTGAGATTTGCTTTTTAATTGAAGTTGCTAAAATAAGCGTTCAATTGAAATAAATGCTTTGAAATATTAAATTATGGTTTGAATTGTAAAAATATCTATCATAGAAACAATAAAGCCTGAGCAAATTTTGCTCAGGCTTTATTGTTTCTAAAGTTTATTTTTTCTTAAAAAGTTGTTGACCCGTTGGCCTGGTATACAAATCTGAAGTTATAAAAACGCTCAGTTTTTGGGTCAGCAGCCGAAGGCGTATTTCCCCCTTTGTAGTAACTCATTATTTCTAGTTTAGCATATTTTCCACTGGCTGTTCTAACTAAAATTGTTCTTCCCGGCACAGTTACAATTACACTAGCTAAAGGAGGTGCTGGAGTTAAAGTGTACCAACCATTATTACTAGCTGTATTTGGACTTGGGTCGTAACCTGTAATTGCTCGGGTTGCACCATCAACTTTCATAGATGCATCTACTGCATTTGTAACATTATCAAACAGTGTAGCTACATTATAAGCACCGCCCATTTTATTGCCACTTACACCACCATTAATCCAAATTTTAGAACCATTAAAAGCTAAATCCCAGGTTTTATTTGCTGTATCGGTAACAGCTTCACTTCTTTCCAAACTAAAGAACACTCTTTTGCCTGTTGCTCCAATTGGTTGACCACTCATTGGATCGTAGCCTTGAATTGTATCTGCAACAAAATTTTGTACATAAGTCACGCTATTTTGCGTATACACTTTGTAAGTGCCATTGTTTGTGGTATCAATTGTTGTTGTATCATCTTTTTTACAGGCTGTAAATAAGCTTACTGTTACAATAACTGCTGTCAATAATCTGTTTTGCTTTCTCATTGTTTTTAGTGTTTAATTATAGTTAAAAGATATAAAATAGTTTCGTTCCATTAAAGTTGGAAGGTTTGTAAAATCTTTGTAGTTCGTAATATTGTTACATCCAATTTGAATGCTATAGTTCTTTTTAAAGTGATAACCTGCAGTTGAATTTAATTGTAAATATTCACTGGCAAATTCATCGTTCGTGTTATAAACTCCATTTCCATCTTTGTCATTAATAGCCCAGCGAGAATGATAGACTGTTCTTACATTGATATAGAAATTATTTTTCTCGTATTGCAGCTTTACATTAGCGATATGCCTGCTTCTATTTGGCAAACCAAAGTATTCGTTTAACTCCATTTTTCTTGCAACACCATTTTTATCCTTTGTATATACCAGACCTTGTTTTATTTTATCGATCTCATCCTGATTACCTGTAAATAATAATTGATAGCCAATATCTGCTGTAAAATATTTTGTGATTTTATGAGCTATATTAAATTCTACACCTTGCGTAAAAGCTTTGTTTATGTTAATGTAGCTATAGATTTGAGCTTTGTTTTTATAGTATGCTACAATGGAGTAATCAATTAAGTTATCTAAATTATTTCTAAATAAGTTGATAGATAATTTTGTTTTGTTGCTTGGTAAATAACTAATACCAAGATTTATTCCTAAAGATGTTTCGGGCTTTAAAACAGCCAGCTTAGCATAGTCTGAAGTTACAGCATCAATCTGTCCTTGTTGTTGCAAAACAGCAATTTGCTTTTTTGCTTCCAATGCACCCAAAACAGAATATCCTCCAGCGGCTGCGTTAGTAAAGTTTAAATAAAGCTGTCTAAAATCTGGAGCTTTAAATCCATAACCAACACTTGCAGTGATATGTATTTTTGATGATGGTTTTACAGAAAAAGAGAGTTTAGGGGAGAATGCAGATTGATAATTGCTATTATTGTCGAAACGCACACCAGCAATGGTTGTAACATTTTTAATGACATTTATTTCGGACTGCAAAAAAGCATACCCAATTTTTGATTCTTTTAAATTACTTTCACTATCGTATCTACTACTTTTTACATTTTCGTATATATATCCAATTCCTGCGACAAGATTGATATGTTTATTGATATCAATATCTGTTTGGCTTTCGGCTTTATAAAGTCTTTGTCTGAAATAATCGTAGTAATCTTTTGATGAACTGGTTGTTAGTTCTTGATTTGATTGATAGTTGGTATGATATATCCTTAAAGTTGATTTTATTTTTGCACTAAACTGGTGTGTGATAGTTGGGTTAATTCCATAATCGATATGCTTTTCAACACCATCTGAATATACAACAGCACCTAAGTTTGTAGTAGAAAACTTTGAGTTAAATCTCTCTTCACTGTAACGTGCCAGTAGGGTAACTTTTGTATTATTTGATATTCTATAACTTGAGTATAATTGATGATTAAACTTCCAAAGAGGTTCTAAATTTTTCTCTACACTATATGGACGAACACTGTATAGCTGCGTATGAAATAAGTTCGAAAATATTTGAATCTTTAATTTATTTATTTTCAGAAACTGACCAACACTTGCATCAAGCGTTTGAAAGTTACCATAACGAAGGCTGGCAGTTAATTTGTTTTTTACTTCTTCTTTAGTGATTAAATTAATAACACCAGCTATTGCTTCACTACCATATAAACTAGATGATGGCCCCCGAACTATTTCTATTTTTTGAATATTACCAACAGCAATTCTTTTTAAATCGAGCACTCCAGTATTTCTACCAATTAAAGGCTCACCATTTAACATGATCAGCGAATAATCTGCACTCAAGCCCTGCATTTGCAATGCACTTCCAAAACCGGCATCGGTGATAAAAATTCCAGTTTGTTCGTTCAGAATATCATTGAGTCTTAATGAAGCAGCTTGTCTGATATTTTTTTGTGAAATGATAGAAACCGGCACTGATACATTTCCTAATTTTCTCTCTGTTCTGGTTGCTGTTACTACTACTTCATTAAGATTATTGAATGAAGTTGAATCAACTTGCGAATTAGCTGTGCCAACTGAGCAAAATAAAATAAGTAAATATAAATATGCTTTCTTCATTTGAAATGCAAATGTTGGACAGCAGAACTTTATTTATGCCACAGAATTGTCATAGTTTTAGAATATGATGAAAATCAGTTTTTAAATAGTTGCAAAAAAAATCCCGCTTTGTAGAAACAAAACGGGATAACCAAAACCAACTGTATATGAAAACTATTTTATAAAATGCTAATCTCTTTTGGTTGAACTTTTACTTCTTCTTTTTTGGGTAAGAAAACAGAAAGTACACCATTTTCATACTTCGCTTGAATTCCATCAATATTGATATTGTCATCTAAATTGAAACTACGCTTGAAGCTTTGCAAACTGAACTCGCGACGCAAAGTTTTGTAATCTTTATTTTGTGTTTCTTCTTTTTTCTCGTAACTAATTGTTAGAATTCCCTTCTCAGCACTAATTTTAAAATCTTCCTTATTTCTGCCAGAAGCATTTAATTCAACAGTAAAACCATTGTTACTTTCGTGAATATTTACTGCTGTTGAAGAATGATTCCATTCTGTTTGAGATGGAAGATTGCTGAAAAAATCATCAAATAAATTGTTGATGAAAACTGGTTTGTGTTTTACGATTGTCATAATTTTTAAATTTTAATTGTTTTTAATTTGTTTGTGCTAAGGGTTTTGCAAATGGCATTCCATCGTACAAATAGAGACAACATGTCGCTTATTGATTTAAAAAAGAGACACATTGTCTGTTTCGATAGCAGAAAAAAGGAAAATTGGCAGAGAGAAATCAAAATTGAACACACTATTTTTGCATTCTAAAGAAAAAATAATGTATCCAGCAGAAATAGTATTGCCAATGAAGGCAGAATTAACAGAAAATGGTTTTGAAGATTTAGTGAGTCCGGAGCAAGTTGATGCAACTTTAAAAAGTGAAGGAACAACTTTGGTTGTAATAAATTCAGTTTGTGGATGTGCAGCTGGTGCTTGCAGACCAGGAGTTTTATTAGCCGTGCATAATGCTATTAAAAAACCCACTAACTTAGCAACGGCATTTGCGGGATTTGATAGTGCTGCGGTAAATCAGGTAAGAAGTCATTTATTACCTTATCCACCAAGCTCACCTGCAATTGCATTGTTTAAAGATGGTGTATTAGTGAGCATGGTAGAGCGTCATCAAATTGAAGGAAGACCTGCACAAGCCATTGCACAACATTTGATAAATGAGTTTGATAAATATTGTAATTAAGATTTTGGTTTATATGGGTTAGTAAGTAAGAAAGACCTCGCTGTAAAAGGCGGGGTTTTTTATTGCAATGCTTTCTCCATTGCTTTTGCCTTAAGCAAACATTCTTCATATTCATCTGCTGCATTGCTGTAATGGGTAATGGCTCCACCAACTTGGTAGCTTACATATTTCGTTTGTTCATCGTACATAATACTCCTTATTACAACATTAAAATCGAAATCGTTTTGTGGTGTAATATATCCAACACTGCCACTATAAATGCCTCGTTTGGTAGATTCATATTCTTCTATTAACTGCATTACTTTATACTTTGGAGCCCCTGTCATAGAACCCATTGGGAATAAGGCTTTCAGTATATCAGCAAAGCTTGTTTCGTCTTGTATTGTTGCAGAGACTGTAGAAATCATTTGATGCACTTGTGCAAATGAATAGATACCAAACAATTCATCAACTTGCACCGAATTTCTTGTTGCAATTTTGCTTAAATCGTTTCTCACCAAATCAACAATCATCACGTTTTCACTTTTCTCTTTTTGACTATTTATTAATTGTTGTTTTAACTGTTCGTCTTTTGTCTTATTAGTTAAATCTCTTTTTGCAGTTCCCTTTATAGGCTGAGAAATAATTTTATCACCATTCTTTTTAATAAATCGTTCGGGACTTGCACAAAGCAAGTATTGATTGTTTAATTTATAAAAAGCACTAAAAGGTGTTGGTGAAATAGCATTAAGTTTTGAATAAACATTCAAAGGATTTATTGAAACATTCTCTGCGAAGAACTCCTGGCAAAAATTTATTTCGTAGCAATCGCCTTGCTGCAAATGATTTTTCAATTTGTTGATTATAGCAATGTACTCTTCTTTTTTTATTCTTGGTTGAACATTAATTGAAGAAGTATTATTTTCAGGCCACACTATCGAAGTTGACAATATTGTATCGAACACTTTTTCGGGAGAGATTGTTAAAGATTCAATAGTGACAAAACTTTTAGTAATTGTAACAACTATTTCTGGTTGAAACAGAAAAACATCTGGAAAAGAAAGACTATTAATATTGTTTGATTGTATTGGGAACAAATGGTTTTTAAAATCATAAGCTATGTGCCCAAACAACCAATCATTATTATTCGCTACAAATTCTTTAAACCCATTGAATTCATTGGTTTCCTGCAATGTTGTATAAGTGCTTTTAGCACCAACTGCAACCAGGCATTCGTAAGAATCATAAGAAGACTGATAATTGTTATTGTCCAATAAACAACAAATGTTGAACTGGTTAGCCCAACTCAACATTTGTTGTTTTAAAATAATAATGTTTTCTACTTTATAAGTAGCTATTTGTCTTTTCAAATTACACAAAGGAATTAAAAGTCATCATCATCATCATCAAATCCACTACCACCTTTATCATTGAAAAGGTCAAACTCTTTAAAGTCCTCATCTAAATCAAAATCATCATCACCACCTTTTTTAGTGCCCGTGGTTTTTTTGCCTTTAGATTTAGGAATTTCAAACTCATCAAAGTCTGGATCCCAATCGGTATCTTCCTCAGCTTTTTCCCAGTCATCCTCTTTTTCTTCTATATCACTATCATCATCTTCATCCTCATCTTTCGATTTTTTTGCAGATGCTTTTGCTCCTTTCTTTTTTGGAGCATCATCTTCATCCTCAAAATCATCGTCATCATCATCTTCCATTTGTTTTTTCTTCTTTGAAGATAACTTTTCTTCAGTGTCTGGTGCTACTTGCTTTGTAGCCGTTTTCTTGCTTTTATCAGATTTTGTTGCCATAGATATAATTCATTTGATAGTGTAAAATTTCAACCGAAA